>JAGLDW010000338.1 GCA_023145395.1 Lentisphaeria bacterium
ATTTCGTTCACATGCACCGAGGGGTTGCTGCTGTTCTTCAGGTTGTTGAGGCGGATATAGCGCAAATTGGCGGCCTTGAAGCGATGGACGTAGCCCTGGCTGGTGGCGCTGAGCTTGTTTTTCGAATGGTCGGCCAGCAGCGTCCAGACCTTGCCGTCCAGCGAACCCTCGAGGAGATAGGAATAGGACCGGGTATCCGCGTTGTAGCAGACCACACGCACGGTGTCGATGCTTGCAGGATCCCCGAGGTCCACCATTATCCAGACGGGTTCCTTTGACGGACCGCCCCACCAGCCGTCGCCATTGGTCAGCACGCCGTTGACCGCATTCCGGGGCACCTTGTCCTGTTCCTGCTCGACCGAGGTCGTCACCGTTTTCCCGAGCGCCAGATTGTTCGGGTCGTTGATCTGCTTCACGGACAACCGTTCGGCGTTGGGATCGTCAGAATATATTTCGAATTCGACGAGGTGCACCGCTTCGTTCACACTGTTCTTGGCGATGTTCAGGCGCACGTACCGGGCCTTGACCGGCTTGGTGAACTTGTGCACCATGCCAACCCGTGTGGCCGGGGTCTTGTTGGCGGAGTTGTCAGCCACCTTCTGCCAAGTCTTTCCGTCTGTGGAGACATCGATGGTGTAGGTGTAGTAGCGGCGTCCGTCGTAGTAGTAGATCACGCGAGCCGCGCAGATTTCGGTCGTCTTCCTGAGGTCCACCTGGTACCAGCTTGGCCATGTCGCTCCAAACCAGGCGTCGAGCTTCCCGTCCTTGCCATCGACGGCCTTCCAAGGCGCCTTGTCGGTCTGCTGCGCACAGGAAGTCTGGACCGGTTTCCCGATGGCGATGTTGACCCCGTCGATGGAGATGGGGAGATTGGGCAGATGGGCGTTCGCCTTGGCCAGCGTCGCCTCGTTCTTCGCCACGGCGACAACCTTGTTCATGACCCGGGCGATCTTGGTGGAGACCAGGCCCCGGTCCCGGCTGTTCTGCGGGCAGGCGATCTTGACGGCGGCGGCGGCGGCCTCTTCCACAACTTCCTGGTCGTCAAGATACTTGGCCACTTCGGCGAGAGCGGCCTCCGAACGCACGGCGCCGAGCTGGCCGAGCACAAGTCGCTTGTCGTCGGCGCTCTGGGCTAGCTCGCCCGCTTGTCTGAGCATGGGGATGGTCTGTCCACCCGCGATTCCGGCGATGCGGACGTAGCCGCGAAAAGCGAGCACGCGGTGAGTCTTGTTCTTGGTGCCCTTGACGATATCGAGCAATGCGGGGGCGGCGGCGGGGTCCTGCCAGTCCTTGAGCGCGCGCAATGCGGAATCCTTCAGCGCCTCGTCGTTGGTGGCGTAGTCTTTGAGCACTGCCCGCAAGCAGGGATCTCCGCCGATGCGAGCCAGCACGCCGAGCAGTTCGGCACGCTGTTTGCCAGTGGCTTTCCCCTGGGCGGCAAGCACTTCCTGAGTACCCTCCGCCTGACGCTTGCAGACGGCGACCAACACCTTCCGAGCGCCCGATCGCGCACTGGAGGACGATGTGGTGAGAAAAAACTCGATCACGCGCCCCAACTGCGGAGTCCGCGCAATGCTCTCGAGAGATTTGAGAGCGGCCTTGACCACAGCGCGGTCCTTGCTGGCTGTCTCCGTCAGTGCAATGTCAGCATGTGGAACGAAACCGCGTGCGGCGAGAATCTCGAGGATGGCGACCTTGCCGTCGGGTGTGGCGGTCGGCAGCGCAGTGGCGAGCATCTGCCCCAGTTGCGGAGTCCGCACGCGCAACAGCGCGGTCTTCGCGACGGTGGCGTCCGCGCCCGTTGCCAGGGCGACGACTTTCACCAGGGGGGCGGCCGCTTGATCCCCAAAGCGGGTGAGTGCGTTGATGGCGGCAGCGCGTACGACCGCCTCCTTGTCCCCGAGCGCGGCTGTGACGGCGGAGAATGCCGCCGGGTTGCCACTACGCCCGAGCATGGCGACAATGCCGGCACGCAAGGCAGGCGACTCTGCGGCAGCGGCCAGCGCCGCGAACTCCGCATGGGTTTCGGGAAGAGCCTGAGCCAGCTTCAGCGCAGCCTCGCGGATCTGCCAGTCGGGAGATTTTGCGGCCTGGAGCAGTGCGGGCAAGGCGTTCGCTCCTTCCACATCCACCAATGTGGCGAGTGCGCCGCAGACAACGCTACGCGTCCCGGGGGTGACCGGGATGCCCGCCAATTCGCGGGCGATGGCGGCAGCCGACTGCTTGTCACCGGCTTCAGCTAGTCGCTGAGCGAGCAGCATTCGGGCGCGCAGCGCGCGGGAACGCTCGAAGAGGTCTGCGGCGCCCGTGCCTTTGACAAATGCGGAGTCCGCAGCTTTCACACCGCTGTTGGCGAGGGCGTACCAGGCGGCGAGGCGGGCCTGGAGATCCGGATCCGAGGCGAAGGGCAGGATGATGTCTGCGGACTCCGCATCCCGGAGGGCGCCGAGCGCACGAATCAAAGTGACGCGCAACGTTGGCTTTGCCATCGATAGCGCGCCGCGGAGCGCAGCAGCGGCTTTTTTCGAGCCAATGGCCACCAGCGCCTGCGCGGCGGGATCGCTCAGACGATCCGAGGACAGCAGCGGCGTCAATGTGGCGACCGCCTCGTCTTTGGCAACGAGCTGAAGCTGGCGAATCAGGAATGCCCGGATCTCATTCTCCTTCGTGGCGGAAAGCGTCTTGAGCAACTGCCCGGACACCATGGCGCGGTGGGCCTCGTCTCCCCCCCGCATGACCATCATAATCAGGCCTTGGAGTGCAAATTGGGCGGGGGCGTTGTCCCCCTTGCCCGGTGCTTTGATCAGAGCGCAAAGCTCACCCACAGCGGGAGCGCCACCCTTGAGGATCTCCGCAACGATGGCTCTCCCTTCGGCGGGCTTGGCCCAGGCGATTTTCGCAATCCGTTCGGAAATGCCCGCCTGCTGTGCGAACACCGCACCTGCCAGCAGCAGGATGCCGAACATGAACCTTCCACCAATGCGTGTCATCGACTATCTCCTGCACTCTCGGCACGGTCTCTTCGCCGGGCTAGAATCTGCAAAACGAAACCTAGCACACGCACACGTTCTTTCACCCCCTGCGAACAGTCTGTTCTCCGGGGAGCCCGGCCATGGTATTGACAAGAAGCGCAGATCACACACATTGGATGGACTACGGAAGTGCGTCTACCAAGTGTTCGCGGCCCCGACGAGGAGAGCCTCCACATGCCTTTTCTGACCGACGATGAGAGACAGTTTTGCTCGGCGGTGTCCTCACTCGCCTTTGGCAACCCCTTTCTGCATTCGCGCATCGAATGCGAACAGGCCGCGCTGGGGGATGACTTCGTGCCTCACGGCGCGGTGTGGAACATTGGGCACGGGACCAAGAGCCCGGCGCCGAACGTCGGCGCACTGGCCAAGCGCGTGGCAACGCTTGCGGAGACTGTCTGTGCCCGACTCCGCGATGGCGGCACGCCCACCGGACGTGAGCGCGAACTCTACCACGACCTCGTTGTCTACCATCTCTACTATCTGCATGAACCTGCGTTCCTCGACCTTGTCCTGATGGGTCTGGACCCCGCGACGGAACGACTCGAGTGTCCCCAGTTCTTTCAAGCCTTCCAGGCTGATTTCACCCGTCTTCTGGCACCCGCCGGACTGGACCGCGGCGGCGAAGCGGACTCCTGCGCCCATCTTTTCGCCTGTTTCCATCAGATCCGTCGGGCTTTCCACCACGTCTTTGGTTCCATCGTGGGTGGCTCCATGGCGACGGCACAGCTTCGCGCGGCCATCTGGCAGTCGATTTTCACCCATGATGCGCGCCGTTATCGCCGTCATCTGTACAAATGCATGGGCGATTTCTCCGTGCTGATCACCGGCGCCAGTGGCACAGGCAAGGAAATCGTGGCAATGTCCATCGCCCTGTCCCGCTACATTCCCTTCGATCCTCAATCGGGGCGGTTCGCCACCGTTCCCATCGGTCAGTTCTTGGGATTGAGCTTGTCCGCGCTCTCTCCGGCACTGGTCGAATCGGAGCTGTTCGGTCACCGGCGCGGCGCATTCACAGGCGCCACGGAGGACCGCTGCGGCTGGCTCGAGACCTGTGGTCCGCAGGGCGTCGTGTTTCTGGACGAGATCGGAGAAATCAGCGCGGACCTCCAGGTCAAACTCCTCCGCGTTCTCGAGACACGCTCGTTCCAGCGTTTGGGCGAACTCGAGGAGCGCAGGTTCACGGGCAAACTCATCGCCGCCACCAACCGCGATCTGGCCTGTGAAATCGCCGAGGGGCGGTTCCGGCAGGATCTCTACTACCGCCTGTGTTCGGATATCATCCGGACCCCATCGTTGTCCGAGCAACTCGCCG
>JAGLDW010000339.1 GCA_023145395.1 Lentisphaeria bacterium
ACCCCACAAGACTGAGGCGTTACGTCGCGGGTCAGTGTGCGGAGCCCCGCCATCCGTAGGATCTGGCGCGTTCCTCAAGCGGGGCGACGAATGCGTCCGGAACCGCCAGCTTCCCGTAACCCGTGCCAAGATTGACTCCCACGATATTCTCGCCGTGGTAGTCGCTTCCGCCGCTCTCGAGAAGGCCCAGTTCGGTGGCGATCCGGGAAGCCTCCCGATCCCGCTGCTGCGTGTATTCGAGGTAGCGCGTCTCCAGTCCGTCGATGCCGAACTCGCGGAGTCTATGAGCCGTGTCTTCGATGCTGCTGATTCGGCGGTTCCTGCCCATGGGATGGGCCCAGATGGCCACGCCGCCCGCATCATGGATAGCTGTGATGCCTTGCGCATAGGAAGGAACCTGCCGGGGCACATAGGCTGGCTTGCCGCGTCCGAGGAAGAGGTCAAAGGCCTCCTTCATAGTGCGGCAATGCCCCCCTTCCATCAATGCGCGGGCAAAGTGTGGACGCCCCAGCACGTCGCCCGAGCAGAACCTCTTCAAGTCGCTGGCGTCGACGGGGTGTCCCAGCTGGGCAAGTCGGGCTCGTATCCGCTGGTTGCGGTCGTTTCTCGCTTCGCAGATGGAATGCAGAAGCGTGCGCAGGTGCCGGTCCTCGTGGTTCACGAACAGACCAACAATGTGGACACCGCCTTCGTTTCCCTGACAAGAGATCTCGACGCCGGGAATGGCATGGATGGCGGCACCTCGCGCCTCGGCGAGAAACGGAGCCACGCCATCGACCGTGTCATGGTCGGTGAGGGCAACGGAGAAAAGGTCCCCCGAGACGGCTCGATGGACAATCTCCGCAGGCGTGTCGGTGCCATCGGAGTAGGTGCTGTGGCAGTGCAGATCAATCATGGACTTTCCACAAGCTTGAAAACGGGTCGTGGCGAGGCACATTCGAGTAAGTGTCAGAAGTACATTGCGGGTGGCGACAATACCCGATGGAAGAGCAATTATCCAGCGAAGGATAGCCCAAGATGATGAAAATCCGGGCGATAAAGGGTGAATGTGAGGGGCAGGTCCTCGACTTGAAGCCATTCGGCTTCGTCCTGGGTCGGGCCAAGGACAACGACTTGGTGTTGGCCGACGAGGATCTCTCCAGGCGGCATTGCCGGATTTCCGAATCCGGGGGAAAGTGGCTGGTCGAAGACTTGGAGAGCATGAACGGTGTCTGGGTCAACGGCAAGCGCATTGAGGGGCCGACCGAACTGAAGGTGGGTGATCGCTTCACTCTCTGCTCGCAGGAATTCATGTTCACCGACACGGATGCGCCTCCGCCGGTTGCCGATGTCGCCGTGCCTGCCGAACCCGACGAAGCCGCCACAGTCTTGCCCCTGGGCAAGATCGCTTTGCTGGCTGCAATGGCGCTGTTGATTGCCTTTCTTGGGTTCATGGTGCTGCCTGGCTCCTCGTCTTCCGACAAGGACAAGGCGGTGTCCCAGGACGGCGGTGCAGGCACCGGGGAAGAGACTTCCGGGGTTGAAAAGATTAGCGACGACGAACTTTCCAAGCTGATCGAGGACGAGGAAACACGGCCGGAAGGAACGGAGACGGGAAAGCCTGGTGGGAACGGGGACAGTTGGGGAGACCAACAGGGAGGCGCGACCACCACAGCGCCGAAGACGGCGGCCACAGGCGGGGGAGAGGGAGCCCGGCAGCCGGGCGGCAGAGCCGACGCGGACGAGACGGGCCGAGCACCAGTGTCCCTGATTCTGGTGCAGAGCGATCCGCCCGGAGCCGCCGTGTTTCTCGATGGCGAGAATGTGGGCACCACCCCTTTCCTCCTGCGCAAAGTGCCGTCGGGGCGGCGGCGCCTCAAGCTGACGCTCGACGGCTATGATGATCTGGAGAGACAGATCCACGTTCCAGACCTGCTTCCCGGAGCGCCGTACAAACTGTCGCTGCGACCGAATACGGCACTTGTGACCTCCAAGCCCATAGGGGCAGGTGTGTGGCGGGGCACTCAGTTCCTGGGCAACACTCCACTAGTCATCACGGGGCTTGCCGTCGGCGAATACGAACTGACTGTGGTCGCGTCTGGATTTGAGACGGCTCGGCGGAAAGTGACGGCAAGCGATGTGGCAGGTGTGAAAGTGCACGTCGATCTGGTTGACAGACTCGGCGGGTTGGAGATTGTCACCACGCCTGCGGGCTGCCAGGTTCTGCTGGACGACACACTTGCGGGGGTCACGGAGGTGGATCCGGAGAGCGCGGGAACGGGGCGTCTTCTGCTACCGAACATCCTGATTGGGGACAGGCAGTTGCGGGTGGACCATCCGAGCGGGGTCAGTCGCAGGGGCAGGATCACCATCGCCCGGGGTGAGACCAAAAAGCAATTTGTGGGCCTATGGGTTCCCGACACACGCATCACTCTGCGGGATGGACGGGAGATCACGGGCATGCTTGTGGCGCGCAGCGAGGGGGGCGATGTGGTTGTCAGCCCTAGCGTCAAGAAGAAATCCGAACGTTTTTTCAAGGAGCAAATCGCCAAGACGGAGACCTTGACTGCTGAGCAGTCCCGACAGTGTTTGGAGCAGCTTCGGGACAAGACGCACGCGAAGGATGTGAAGGCGGAGGGGGGCTGGGGCGATGCAGAGGGCAAGCCGGAGAAAGGGGCTGACAAGCCAGCGGCCCACGCACCAATCGAGATCTCTGTGGCGAACCTGCACAAGCAGTTCCGCAGTCTGTCGAAGACGGCGTTGAGTCGTCACTATGCCGGCCGCAAGATCGCGTTGCACGGCGTGCCCTCAAGCTCGGCCAAGGATGGCATGGTGGGTTGTGTGAAGTTTGGTCGGCAGATACGCTGCTACCTGAAACCTGGCCTGTACGAGGGCGACGGACGCGCGTCCATTCGTGCCGCCATCGACGCCAAGACCCCGATCACGATCCAGGGGACGGCCGTCGGCATCACGGCTGATTTCCTGGTTGTGCGCGACTGCTCTGTCGGCGAGATCAAGAAGAAGGGCAACAAGTAGCACGGTGGGGCTGAGCAGAAGTGGAAACGTGATCAGAGAGTTTGGCGCCGCCATTGTCCGAACGGTGGAGAGCGTGTCACCGTATTTGGCTGTCTGCCCCGCTGTTCCCGCGCTCGTCTGGCTCGCGTCCGGGGTTTGCCTGGGCGTTTTTCTTTTCGAGGGCGCGTTTTTGGCATCGCTGGCGAGTGCCCTCTTTCCAACCGTTTTCTGGATGGTCTGCCGTCCGCCGCGCTTGCGTCGTTTGGCGTACTTTCTACCCATCGGTTTCGCACTTGCTCTGGTGCATCTTTGGGCGCCGTGGCGAACGTATGCCAAGGCGTTGCCCCGCGAGGTCTGCGGGGGTGAGATCCGGGCGGTGGTGGTGCAGTCGCATTGGTCCGCCGGCGAGCTTTCCTGGCTTCGTTCCGGCATGCACGCCACAGTGCAGGTTCTCGCTGTTCGATCCATATCCACGCCGGAATGGCATTCCTGCCGCGGTCGGTTGCTTTTCCAGGCGCCGACGGCTGGGAAACTTCCGTACGGAACCGTGTTCACGGCGAAGGGCTCGTTCTCGCCTCCGCCACGCAGTCCGATTCCAGGCGCTTTCGACTATCGCAGATACCTGCGGCAGCGAGGAATCTTCCATGTGTTCGCCGCGGACGAACTGACGCGCACGGGTCTTGTGGGTGGCTGGCGGCGCATCCCCATGTTCATGTACGGTCTCCGTGATCGCTGGGCCACGGCCTTGGCACGTGGGGTTCCGGACCGGGGAGACGCCGGGGTCCTCCTCGCCATGTGCCTGGGATACCGCCAGGCGTTGAACGGAGACCTGAAACGGACGTTTCTGCGTAGCGGCGCAGTTCACATCTTTGCCATATCGGGGTTGCACGTGGGCATCGTGGCGCATCTGGTCAACCTTGTCTTGCGCGTGTTCGGTCTTGGTGTGCGAAAGCGCCGCGCGGCCGTGCCGATTGTCGCTGCGCTGTATGTGGCCATGACGGGCGCGGCGCCCTCGGCGCTCAGGGCGTGGATGATGCTGAGCGTGTGGTGTCTGTCGGAGTGCATGCACGAGGCTCCCTCCAAAGTGAACTCGGTGGCTGTGGCGGCCGTGGTGTTGTTGCTGGCGACACCCTTGAATCTGTTTCAGACGGGGTTCCAGTTTTCGTTCATCATTGTTGGGGCGTTGGTTCTCGGTTGGCCCTCGGTGCGCGCTCTGTGCGATTTGGCACGGGAGCGGAGTCTCTGGATTCCCCCATCCCAACGCCGCCACGGCTGGTTCCTTGGTTGGTTTGCCAGAGCGCCGATCCGCCTCTTGCGGGCAGTTCTGGCCGCCATGCTGGCCTGGGTGGGAAGCGCGGGACTGATCGCGGGCACCAACGCGCTGGTGATTCCCTCGGCCCTGGGGGTCAATCTCGTCCTCTCCAGCCTGGCCTGGTGCGTGCTTGCGCTCTCGGTGCCAAAATTGCTGGCGGATCTCCTGGGGCTTGGTGTCATGGAATCCTTGCTGGGGCATGTCTTGGGCTGGTTGTTGGAGTGTGTGCGTGTGCTGGTGCGTCTCGGAAGCGCCTCTGGCAGCTATGCAGTTCCCCGTCCCGGCGGTGGGGTTGTGTTGCTGTACTACGCTGTGCTGTCGTGCGCGTTTCTGCCGCGCCTCTCGGCCCGTCTTCGCGTGACCTGCTTCTGTGCGCCGGTTCTTCTGCTTGCGCTGTGCGCGGGTGGGGTGCATGTGCGGAGTCCGCAAGTCGTGGTGGCGACGGGCGATGGCGCGGTCCCGGCCGTGGCGTTGGTGGGGAGCTGCTTCGTCCCTCCGGTCGTGGTGCATACGGGAGGCGTGGACGCACAGCGTCTCCTCGGCGCCTGGCTTGAGAACGAGGGGATCTCGGAACTGGATTGTCTGGTGGCCACCGGTTGCGAATGGACTCGGATGGGCGGGGCGGGGGAACTGCTCGCCCGGATTCCCGCCCGGTCGCTGGTGACGCCGGATCCGCCCAAAGGGAGTCATGCCGCCACCACGGTGGCCGAGCAGCGCGCTCGGGGCGCTCGTTTTCGCGAGCTGGCGTTGTCATCGGAGGAAGGCGTCAAACTGCGCCGTGCGCAGGCGCCCGGCCTGGAGGTTGTGGAGTCTCGTCTTGGTCAAGGCGCCACGAAACTGAAAATCACCCGCGTGGATGGAGTGCATACCTGGGTGGTGGTCGTGACCCGCGATCGGACGGGCAGGACACACGTCCAAGTGACACGTGATGGCATGCCCTGTGGCGAAACCGTGCTGGTGCGCCAGTTGCACTCCCGAGTCGTCGTGCTGTCGTTACGGGACGCCGATTGAGACAGAGCGCGTTGCTGGCAACGGTGGTGCTGCCCCCCCCGAGCCCTCGTCGGAGGGACACGTCCCTCCGGACCTCCCGTCAAGGTTTTCGGGCACGGAGAGTCGGGCGAAGCGCACGACTCTCCGTGCCCGAAAAACGTGGGCCGCCGCTGTCGCGACAGGCAACACACCGCTGGACCATGCGAGACCTGCCTTTAGCATGCTCGCCCTCCGGGAATTGCGCGGTCCACGCGTCTTCTTCGGCGCACTCACGGCGTGTCGGGTGCCAGTTCGTGGAGAATACGCTGGACGCGGAAGCGGATTTCGGGATCCGCGTGGGTCTGCGCTTTTCGCAAGTGCGGAACGGCCAGCTTGCCGATCTCCCGCAACTTCGCTTCCGCCCGTTGCCGCGTCTGAAATTGTGGTGCTCCCAGGAGGCCAATCAGGTTGAGGATGCTGGTGCTGAGGTCACCTGCGACCTCGATCCGGTGCTGGATCGGCGTGCATCTGTAGAGGCCCTTACGACGTCTGCAGACGACCTCTACTGTGTGTTCACCCGCCACAACCGGTATGATCCGCAAAGTCTCCTGCCATTCGCCACCGTCGAGTCGCACGTGGGGGCGAAGTTGTTCGAGCGGGAGGCTTGTCTGATGGATGCGGATGCTGATCTCGTTGTCGCTCTCGGTGATGTCGGCTTTGAACTCGATCCGGGGAATATCCGCCGAGAGTCGAACCCAGTCCCGGTAGCGGTCAGGCTTTCCCACATCGAGAAAAACGGTTCCATCATGGGTCGCGATGATCTTCTTGGCAGGTCGGGCTGCAGCCATGGAGCCATCAAGGGAATACACTGCTGATATGCCATCTCCCAGAGCGAGGAGTTTGGCTTCATCCGTTGTGGCCCACAGAATGCCACCATCCATCCGCGTCGCCTCAAAAATCCTTCCATGGCCTTTGGTCCGAGGGTCCTGTTTGCATTGCTCCTTCCATGCATAGTGCTGCGGGGGCGGATTGACTTGCGTCGGCGCCTTCTCGGCCGTCTCTCGCAACTCGGTCTCCACGTATGCCAGAACCATATGGTACTTAAGGATTCGGCCGTGGCCGTCAGGCCCGACGTACGGACCCTCGCGCCAACCCCCGAAGTCACTGGCAGGCGTCCTCCAGCTGCCATCCCGCAGAATGTTGAGCACCCCGGTCTGGCCGATGAACCAGAGCTCGCCCGGCTGCACGATCAGCGGACGATGCTTCACGTCAACACGGGGGATGAAGCCGAGATCCAACTGCCAGTTGTACTTCTTTTCTTCGGCGGCATAGGCCATCGCCTGATCTTTGTAGACAAGCCACTCAGCGCCTGAACCAATCCATACGGTGCGTATGTTGTAGTCGCCGTAGATCCATGGGCGGTTCTCGGAGTCGAAGGAAACTCCCCAGAGCTTGCTTGGAGCCACCGGCATGGGTGCCGCAGGCTTCCAGTTCTCACCCGTCCAGAAGGCGAACACGGCTTTTCCGTCTCTCTCGACTGCCGTCCAAGCTATGCCCCGTCGATCGAGCACGATGTCGGCAAGGGTGGTTTCGTGGTGCAGATCTGAACTGACCCCGGCTGGTATGGCACCCAAATCCGTGGCTGTTGACATGAAGAAGCGTCCGAAACCATGGCCACTCACCAAAACGAAATCCATGCCGCGGTGGATTGCCGTAATCGTATTAAACGCCAATCCATGCCGGTAGTCGAGCCACGTTGCCTTGCCGTCAGACCACTGGAAGACTTCGCCTTGCCCGCAGCCTATTATCACTTTGCTTGCTGAAATGGCCAGAACGCTGTCTGTGTATGTGGTGAGGTGTGGATCCCTGTTGAACCCGTCGAGCACCATAGTGAGAACCTGGTTGTTCCAGCGCCAGATCTGACCATAGCGGTCGCCGCGTTTGCCTGTCTGAGCCTGCTCCAAGTCACGGGGGCGGAAAGTGGTCATCCACACCGTCCCGTCCGGTGCCCGTCCCCAATGGGAGACAGCGGCAGTTCCGAATGCCGCAGGATCGAAGGGACCTCGATTCTGTTGACGTCCCGTCGCTGTGTCGATGAACAGACCTTTCCTTTTCCAGAAGGAGACATAGAGGAGGTCGTTCGTCACTGGCAGAGCTGCGGTGACCCAGTCATCGGGTTCGTGCAGGTCGATATGGGTGATCTTGCCATCGTGGAAGCGCAACGCTCCTTTGACTCCGCCGCCCGCGTCAATAGTGTGGTCAACGTCGGCTGAGAACATCCAGCACCCCCCAGAGAGGTCCACCACAGGATGCATTCGACAGTGCCCCGGGCCAAACAAGGGCATGGCGTAGGCTTTGTTCGGGCCGCCGGGCTCGGACTGATAGAAAACCTCTGTACCCGAGTCATGGCTGGCGAAGAGTCGGCCTTGCCGATCAACAACAGGATGTAGTATCCGGTAGTTGTGAAGGGGGGGGCTGAACACCCACTGCTGACCTCGACTTCTCAAGTCGCGCCAGCCGAAATGAAAACCGGCGGTATTCTTGTTTATGGCGAGCAGTCGATTCCCCTGCACGGCCCATCCGCTGATTCCCTTCTCGTGCGCTGGGTCCCACCGAGCGATTTCACCCGCGTTCGCTGGTGGAGGAATCGCCGTAGGATCGGCGAAGTCAGATGCCCTCGAGACAATGAAGCACTTGCCTTTGAAGCTGAGAACGACGAAATCTCCCGCTTCGCCCGACGCTCGTTGCACCACCCTCCCCCAGCGGCGGTACCTGCGTAGTTCGGTGAAGCGGCCTGTGTCGTTGGCACGAATGCAGGCGGGTGTTGCTAGCAGCAATGCGATCGCGGCCAGGAGCCCCTTCGCACTTTTCAGCCTGCTGCCTCTCATGCGGATCCTCTCCTAGGCTCTCTCGTCAACGGCTCGCGGGCCGCTCGCCCTCCGGGATCTGCGGAGTTCGCGGAGGGCATGGGACGCTCAGTCCATTGCTCGGTCCATTTCTCCGGCCACGGCATCGACGAACTCGTAGCCGCAGACGAGGGGGAGCTTGATGAGAGCGGTGGGGGGGGAGTCGATCTTGTAGGTCTGGACGCTGATGTCCAATCCGGCTTTGTTGAGCCGTGAGGCGAAGTCCGTGGCCGGACCCAGCTCGCTGAAACGGATGCCGAGCAGGTGGTGGCATCCATCGACCCCGCAGACGGCAGTTGCGGAGTCCGCAAATGCGCGCACGCGCTGCTCGAAGTAGGCGCCGATCTTCTCGATGGGCTCCTGGTTGGCCTCGACCCAGCGGATGGTTGCCAGATAGGCGAGGGAGGCGAGTTCCTCCTGTCCGTTGGTGACGAGGGCGCCAAACTGCGGCAGGATGTCCAAGTCGCTGTCGAAGACGATGCGCGAACCCGCGTATTCCCCGCCGGGGAATCCCTTGCCGATGATGACGGCTGTGGGGCGAATCCCGTATTCCTTGTAGGTGAACATGCCTGGTCCCCAGACGCAGGACTGGATCTCGTCGTCGATGGTGACCGCGTCGCAGGCCTTGCTCAGTTCGTAGGCTCTCCGAATGAATTGCGGAGTCAGCACGCGGGCGCCGTAGTTCATCATGATCAACTCGTGGATGAAGGCGGCGATTTTGAAGGGCGCTTTGTCATAGGTCGCGAATACGCGTTCGAGGTCGTCGATGCGGTTGGGGCGCACTGGAACCACGCGGAAGAG
>JAGLDW010000034.1 GCA_023145395.1 Lentisphaeria bacterium
ACCCTAAGCATGCGTGATACAATCGCCGCCATCCAGGAAAGCAGACTGTTGAAAGCAGGAAGCGGCAAGTTCATCTGGATCGCCGCGGCCTCCTATGGGAAATGGGGTATCAAGGCCTTCACGCCCGTAGTTCGCCAACATGGCTGGGAAATGCTGGCCTACGCCATCGACGAGCCAGGCGACGAACGGAGGCAAAAAATGGTCCGCAAGGTAGCGCCCCGTTTGCATGAAGCCTGCCCCGACGTGCACGTGGTGACTGCCATTGGGGATAAGGGCATTGCCGAAGTCGGCGACTACTACGACACCTGGATCTGTTCGGCCGCACACACCGATGATGCACGCGTTGCCCAGGCCAGAGAACAGGGCAAACGACTCTGGACCTACGAATGCGCCCTGTCACCCACCGATGCCCTGACTTGCCGCTACAACTTCGGTTACTGGCTCTGGCGCTGCGGCGCCACGGGCGCCGCATTCTGGGCCTACTGCGACGGCTCTGCCAAGGACCGATTTATGTTGCCACTGAAAGACTGGACTGAATACGACCCGAGCGCGCTCTACCGGTTCGATTTCGTGTGGTGCGTGCCGGATGGACCCATCCCGTCGATAGGTTGGGAGGCGGCCCGAGAAGGCATCGACGATTTCCGTTATCTTCGTACTCTCGAAAACCTGATCGACAGAGCCAGTAAAGCAGGTCGGCAACGCGACGCGGCAAATGCAGCGGCATTCCTCACGGATCTACGCCGGAAAATCAAACCGGAGAACTACGGCAAGGCAATGCAGGAGGCCCGGACACGCGCCAAGCAGGAAGGCCGAAACACAATCACCTTGTTCGAACGGCAACCACCCGAACCGGCCCTGACCATGGACGACTACAACGACATCAGACGCCGCACGGCAGACCTGATTGTGCAACTGCAACGGAGCCTCAAACAATGACGAAGGGAATGCCCAGTTTGCGATATCTCACCACTTTGGTCGTATTGGTCGCCACGCTTCAAGCCGCTGACCCCAAGCACCGTGAATTTCAGGCCATCAGGACCGATTCCCCGCCCGTCATCGACGGCAAACTCGATGATCCCTGCTGGCAAAAATCACAGGTTGCCGCTGATTGGCGACGCTTTGCGGAACACACTCCCGCACTCGAAGCCAGCGAAGCGCGCCTGCTGTTTGATGACACATATCTGTACTTCGGGCTGCATTGCGCTGAACCGCGGATGGATTTGGTTCGCCGTGACGTTGCGGCCAACCCATCGAAGTTCAACTACAGCCACGGCAACACCGTCGAGATCTTCCTCGACCCAGGTGGCTCCAAGCAGCGCTACTGGCAGTTCATGATCAACACGAACGGGACGACCGAGGCGCATTTGGCCACGCGCGATGTCATGCATATCGGCAACTTGGCTTGGCAGGCAAAGGTGGCTCTCGGCCATGACTCATTCACCATCGAGGTCGCCGTTCCCCTCGCCATCCTGCACCTGACCCCCGAGGCTGGTATGCGATGGGGCCTGAACTTCTGCCGGGCCCGGCAAATCGGGAAGCAGGAGTCGGCCTACATGTACAGCTCATGGCAACCAATGCGCGGCAGTTTCTTGCAGCCGGCGCAGTTCGGCACCATTCGATTCGATACGGATTTCTCCCGGCTCTGCTTCGAAGTCACCGCTCCTCAAATCGTGAAACCCGGGAAAAGTTGCCGGATAGAAATCACCAATCGGACCGGAAAAAGCCGCCGTGTGAAGGCGGCCATAGACATAAAAGGGGTCAAGACCAGCCCCCGTCGGGAACAGGCAAGCCTCTACTTGGCAGACGCTGAACACATCATCCTGGACTGCGGCATCTTCGGGGAGCAGGACGTTGGCGCCGAGATCCGCGTTACGCTCAGACCCCACAAGCCAGAAGCCCCTGTTCATTGGCGCAACCCAGACAATCGACCAAACCCGGTAGGGTCACCGCTTCAGGAGATTTAGGGTCTGCGCGAAAACAACTGGGACAGGTTGCCCCCGACTCAGCCGGGGAGACTTTCAGAGTTTTTGCAGATACGGGAATCGGGGGTGCCTCCTCGCACTCTCTTCCTCAAAGACGGAGAAATTGACATCCGTGCTTGTGGAACCTATGATACAGAGTCGCTAGCAGGTTCTCCCTCCTGACCGTTTCTAGGAGGAGTGGCAGATGGCATGCCAGGAGATTGCTAACACGGAACCCAGGTGTGGTTTGGGCAGACCACATCGAGAAAGAAGGAGACACACCATGCGCCGCAGCCTCCATTTCACCCTCATCGAGCTACTTGTGGTCATTGCGATCATTGCCATCCTGGCGGCCATGTTGCTGCCGGCGCTGCAAAACGCCAAAGACAAGGCACATCAGATAGCCTGCATCAGCAACCTGAAGCAAATGACTCTGGCTATGACGCAGTACGTCGATGACTCCGAAGAGCATTTCCCCTGGTTCATGACTGGTGCTCTGGCGTCGCAGGGAAATCCCTGGTGGAATGCCCTCGACCCCTATCTGGCCAACCTGGAAGTCCTTCAGTGTCCCAAACATGCGCAGCCAGGGCGGATGGGCTCCTATTGGGGACATCGCTATCCCTACCCGCAGTACGGCATGAACCACTACATCCAGTACAACTACAACGGCGCGGGAAAGCTCTCGGTGATTCGCAGACCCTCCGAGATCGTGGATTTGGCCGATAGCTGCCACGGCATGGGCGATTACTGGCGGTTTGCCTGGGCCTATGCGGCGGGCTCGTGGAGTTCCTCTCCCAACAAATGCAGCAATGCCAGAAACCTCCGGCGGCCCGCAGCGACTCCGCATAAGGGTGGTGTCAACCTTGGCTTTGTCGATGGACATGCAGAGTGGATGATGTCCAAGTCCTTCTCAGATGCTCGCAATACAATGTACTACAATCCCCACCTGTAGAAGATTTCACGCGAGGATGGAGCACTGGCAACGGCCCTTCCGCATGCAGGGCCAGGATCGGGCGCTGATGTGCGAACTGTCTGGCCTCCAACCGTCAAGGTGCTATTATCCTGTCGGGTTGTGTCGGATAGTGGTTATTCAATCCGCCCACGTACGGCGAATGCTGTCGCACGTGGGCTTTCTCTTGCCTCCATCCCCACACCACCCGCTTTCCCCGCACTCCCTTTTTGCGGAAGCGCTTCCCGCAGCGAGCCCGCCAGCGAGGCGCATGGGCAAGCTGTTCCCTTGCATCGAAACTCGTCGCACGCTATGATTTTCACCTCTGAGCGAAGACGGGCCGGCCCCCAGAGTTCACGCGCCTGAGGCCAACGCCGCGCAACTTAAACGTGCGCATTGCGAACTGCACAAGGCAAGTAGGTATGCGAGGCCTCGGTGCGCCAGCGTATCCGGAAGACAGGGCGCACTGGAGCCCAGCGCACCTACTCGGAGCGCACGTTCAAGTTGCGCGCATACGGGAGCTCTGGGCCCCGACCCAAAATCCATACTGGTGACACAATGATAAAACGAACAATTCGAAATGTGCTGCGTACACTAAAGGGAAGTATGAACCATGCGGAACGTTCCGAAATCGAGAGTATAACCACCAGAGAGAAACTCCTTCACTTTCAGGAGAAATATCTGAAACAATTGATCTTGCATGCTTTTGAAAATACTCTCTACTATCATCGCGTATTTGAAGAAATCGGCTTGGTGCATGGAGGTCTTGTTGATCTGTCAAAGTTTGACAAAATACCAATCCTGACAAAAGACATTTTCCGGAAATATTATGATGAGCTTGTTTCAAAGGATCATGCCACCCGAAAATGGTACTTTAATTCTTCCGGAGGATCAACGGGGGAACCGCTCCGGTTCATACAGGATCATGTGTACGGAAAATGGGGGCAGGCTGCGTCCTGTAATTGGTATGAAACAATGCTCGGAATTGACGAGCTTGATGCACGAAAAGTTGTCCTATGGGGTTCGGAAAGAGATATTGCCAAGGACGGCAAAGGAGTAGAGGCAACCGTAATCAACTGGTTGTGTAGTTCTATCTTCCTGAACAGTTTTAGAATGACAGAAGAAGATATGAAGCAATACATAAGCAAGATAAACTCATACAAGCCAGAGTTAATACGGGGATATACGGGTTCATTGTATGAATTGTGCAAGTATGCGGAACGAACGAATACGCAAATTCATTCGCCAAAAGCACTGGTCTCTTGTGCAGAGACACTGGATGATCAGAGGCGGGAAAAGCTAGAAAGTGTCTTTGGAACAAAAGTCTACAATTTCTATGCATCAAGGGAGACAAACAACGTAGCGGGAGAATGCAAACAGGGACTCATGCATATCCTTGCATGCCACAATTATATCGAGATTCTTGGTGCTGATGACAAGCCTGTGAAAGAGGGTGTGGAAGGAAGAGTCATCGTCACGAATCTTCATAATCATTCAATGCCATTCATACGATATGAAATTGGGGATATGGCGGTCCTGGGACCTCAAAAATGCAGCTGTGGAAGCATCTTGCCGACTCTAGAGAAAATTACTGGAAGGATTACCGCTCATTTTGTAAAAAAAGATGGAACAGTCATCCATGGAGGATATTTCACTCGTCTGTTTTATCTAAAGGACTGGCTCCACTCTTTCCAGGCTATCCAGGAAGACTACAAGAAGGTCAGACTTGTCGTGGTTTTGGCGGATGACATGCCCGATGTGGAAAAGGAAGAGATCGAGGCAAAGGTTCGAGTTGTGATGGGTGAGGACTGCGAAATCATGTGGGATTTCGTGGATGATATACCCAAAACCGTGAGCGGCAAGTATTTGTACACGAGATCAAAGGTCTGGGAATGAGGTGCTGCGTGACACAACACTAGCGCACGAGTAGAATCCACGGGCTGCGAGCGGGCGCGGTGAGGAGAGTGACGCCGTCTCCATTGCGCTTGACCGGTAGCTCTCTAGCCTTGCATCCGGTCTCGTCCAGCGCGAAGGCGCGGGTGACTAGGCTGGACAATCGAAAGGTCGCGACCACCGGCTCCGCCAGGACGGGTGCCTTGCCGAACTCGGCGATGGCGATGGTGCTCTGGGGGAGAAAGGCACCCGTGTCGGCATCGATTCCACGATCGACGTTTCCCGTCTCGATGGTGGCCTGCCCTGTATTCTCCGCGCGGGCCACAGCGGTGACCAGAATCCGCGAAGCGGTCGCGAGCGATGCCGCATCGTCCAGAACAATGGCGCTGATGGCCGCAAAAGGTGTCTTGCAGGAAAGGCTGGCATCTCCCAGCGTCACAGTGTCCTCGCCGAAGAAGCCAACGGCGATGCGGGTCCTTGGCGAGACGGCGGTGAACAAACGGCGCTGCGAGTCCAGCACAAGCTGCCCCGTGTCGCTGCGGAAAATACGCCCGGCCTCCTCCAGCGGCGCCGCGCCGGGCATGTTCCAGTGTCCCAGCGCCTCCAGAAGCACGCGGTGCAGCCAGACGCCACCATCCTTCGGCCTGCGTAGAGAGGCAGAGGGAAGCAGGCAGAACCGGTCCGTGATCACGCCCACGGACACACCACTGCGCGCGACCAAATCCGCACCGTCCGGGATGCTTTCCCGATCGACCGCCGTCCACCCGATCTTGGCAATGTACGTGCGCAACCCCGGCATCGTCGCCTTCACGCTCGCACTGCGGTCCAGAACCATGCCACGCTCGTCTGTGAGTGCGGAGTCCGCAAACACGATGGCCCGACGCGCCCGGCTGTAGTCCCCGCTTGCGGAGTGCCCGGAACTGACGACGAGGTCCGCATCACCCTCATACCGGTCGTCAAAGTAGGCGGTACGAAGCTTTGAAATGTAGGGCAGCACGTTGTAGGGGCTGTAGGCATCCGAGGCCCGTCGGGGGCGTGTCGCGAAGGTGTCGACCGTCGAGACTCCGACATGCACGGTGTTGCGCGCTGGCGCAACATCGCCACGATGAAACATCAGCGCCGCCATGGGCATCTGGCCCCAGCGAACGGGATCCCTGGAATTCCCAAAATAACTCAGGCGGTTGCGGTCGGCGCGCGTCTCGTAGGCGAAGAACAGCATCCCGTCCCACTCCTGCAGCGAGGCGTAGGCCATCATCATTGGCAGGCACTCCGCCCGAAACTGGTTGGGCCAGGGGAAATTGAACTCGGGAGAGATCATCGGCTTCCCGGCGACCGTGCTCGATGCGATGTTGGCCACGGGGGTGGCGGTGCTGCAGACGGGACTGCCAAGCACAGCCAGATTGCGGAAGCGGTTGAAGGGTTTGGCGTGGGTGTTGGGATGGCACCAGTAGTTGTTCCGCGTCATGGCCTGACAGGATGCGTTTGCACGGTTGCCCGCGTCCGAGAAGTCCTGATTGGTTCCTGTGATCAGACACTTCAGCCCGAGTTTGCGCAGATGTTCCGTCATCTCCGTGTAGTATGCGACCTGCGTCTCGTACAGAAAGCGGGTCATGGCGTTGAGCCGGACCGGTGCCCGGAGAGGATCGTCGCTGGATTTTTTCAGATCCAGATAGAGGAACTGGGTCGGCATTTCGACAGTGCCCGCGGCGGGATTCTCCCCGGTCTTCAGGGCGCAGCGCCCACTCGGCCAGGTCCAGGCTCTTGCGAGCGCATCTCGGTCGCCGTGGCGCTTGAGCAGCCAGGCATTCCACAGCGCCTTCAGCTCGGCCGTGTAGCTGGGCAGCATCAGCCGCGTGTTCGCCAGATAGAAAAGCGAGTTCTCATTGGTGATTTCCTGGACAAGCAACGCGGGCTCGTCGACATAGCGCAGGCCGGTGTAGGGATTCTTGTGGGTGAGCAACTGCGTGGCGAACTCCTTTTGCAGCTCGATCATCCGCCGGTTGAAAATGGATGCTCCCTTGACGGAATTCTCCCAATGCGTGTCCATCCTGGCTGCATCCCGCACCCCGTCCCCCGGTTGGAAGCTGCGGTAGTCGAGCAGATCGAAGTACACGTAGATCCCACGCTTCTTGAGCTGGGCCACAAAATAGTCCAGGCGATCAAACGCATCGGGGTTGAGCGCCCGCGTGTTCCCCTTTCCGTAGTCGATGAGCCCTCCCCAGCGAGTGTCGTATGCATGCAGGCGCAGCAAGTTGACGCCGTAGGCGGCCAGGCGGGCTGACCAGATCTCCGCATCCTTCTTGTCGGGGCAGCAACGCGCGCCCCCCACATTGGTGCCGAAGAAACGACCCTTGGTCCCATCCTGGAAGACAATATGACCATCCGCGTGCACCGTGCTGAAGCCGTGTTTTCCGGCCGGTGCGTCTAGCAGGTGGGACAAGTCCAATTCCCCCAGTTCGGGATTGTCAACGGGAAAGTCCCATTCGTACCAGCCCGTCGTGTTGGTGAAGTGGTAGTCGAGGGGAAGTTCGGAAAAGGCTGGACTACCGTCGCCAGCCGTGACCGCCACCAGCATCAGGTTTGGGCCGTTCCCCTTTGTCCGGGCCGTGATCGAGGCGATGGCGATTCCTGACCGGGGATTCGACCAGGGAAAGATGCCCAGCCCTATGTTTCCGCTCTTCGCGTTGTTCCCTTGCCAGCCGATGGCGCAGTTGTCCCGATCCTCTGGCTTCCACCAATCCGAGACATCCTGGGCATTGCGCAGAGGGACGCGTTCCTCCGCTCCGTCGGCGTAGCGCACCACATACTCCCCGACAAGAGCGCCTTTTCGTCCGGCCCAGGCGCAAGCGTGCAGGAAGTAGAGCGTGTCACAGACCCGGTTGACGGCGAACGTTGCGGAGTTCGCGACATTGGTTCGCCCCTTCCCTTGGAGCACGATGGCCGAAACGCCCCCGTTGGTTGCGGGTTCGATGATCTCGAAGGGCACGCCGCGGAATGTGCTTCTGCCTTTGGGGATGTTCCGCAGATCGTTGTCGCCCTGATCCGTCCACCCGCCCTGGCCATCGGCCGCCATCTCGTCGTGGAAACCCACATTGCAGGCATCGCGGATGTCGATGGCGCGGAAATTTCCAGGCGTCTTGGTTCCGCGCGAGGCCTTCACATCATCGAACCAGACCACCCCTTTTCCCGCCGTGAGCATCAGGTAGACGGCGACCTGAGTCGCTCCGTCGGGCGACCTTGCGGAGACCTCGCGTCGAGTCCAGTCCTGACTGCCGGACAGGGAAGGAGTGGAGTCCTCGTGCAGCCACTTGTCATCCGAAAACCAAGCCAGAGAAAGCCTCGCGTTCCCTGATGTGAGCGCTGCCTTGATCCAGACCTCGGCCGTGATGGTTTCTCCCTTGGCGATCGGGCGACGGGAGCGCAGAACCCAGCGTGAGCTGTTCGCTTGCCAACTCTTCTTGTCCGGATGTGCGGAGTCCGCAATTCGCACGGAGCACGTGCCCGTGTGGGCTTGGGTCTGGTCCCAGGTCGTGGAGCCGGGCGAGTCGAACAAGGCCGATGCCCACCCGTCGGGCTCGCCGTCCCGGTTGCGGTCGTTCTCGAACGACCCGTTCGGAGCAATCTCCAACGGCAGTGCGCACAAGAGACTGGGAAGCGTGAGAAGCAGGCCGAAAAGAAGACGTGGAGCGCGCATCGAATGACACCTAGTTGTCGCTGAGACGCTGGTAGAGTCGGACGTATGCCTCGGTCATGGTGGCTGGAGACCAGAAATCGAGCCAGTGCTCTTCGGCCTGATTCCGGTCGATGGGAGTCTCACGCAGTCGTTGCGCCGCCTCGGACAAACGCAGGGCCGCCGCTGGAGCGTCGCCCAGGGGCAGGAGCGTTGCACGTGCGAGTTCGCCGAACTCTCGATGCTCGGGGATGTCGGACAGCACTGTTCCGCAACCGGCCGCGAGCGCTTCCATGACGACGTTGGGATGACCCTCGCGGCTGCTTGTACTGAGAAATAGGTCCGCCTGCCGCATGGCCGAGCCAAGATTGTTCACGTATCCCATCATCCTGACCCTTTCCCCGAGGCCCAGTTTCTCTATGCGCGTTTTCAGTTCTTCCTCCTGCTCCCCTTGGCCGAAGACGAGAACGGTGAAATCGAGTGCGGATTCCGCGCATTTGAGCATATCGAGCATGTAGAGCCAGTTCTTCTGCCGATGCAGCCTTCCTGC
>JAGLDW010000340.1 GCA_023145395.1 Lentisphaeria bacterium
CTCTTCGACATGGACGCCTCCGACAAAGTACTCTACACGGCCGCTCGCCTGCGCCTGCTACCATTCCTCTTCATCAACGCCCGCTACCACTACACGCTAAGGCTAAAAGACGATTACGCAGATCTAGTCACCGACCCAGGCGAGCCCGAGGTCTTCCTGGAGCACTACCGCTTCTATCAACCCACCCACGGCTGGATGGTTGATGTGGAGCTGGGGTGGGAGTTTTAGGCACGCTCTTCAGTGCAACCCATGCCACCAAAGCCCCCCCCCAATAGCAGTACACACCCCAGTAGCGTGCTTTATCCCGCACCGCAAAGCGGTGCGGGGCTAGGCACGAGCGCTACGGGACTAGCCACAACTCTACCCATCACCCCACTCCTCCCCAACATACTCTCCACGCTCCTCACAACTCGCCGCCTAATCCTCACAGCCCCGCCCGGCGCCGGCAAAACCACCCAAGTCCCCCCAGCCCTGGCTTCTGCCTTGCCTCATGGCAAGATCCTCACCCTCCAACCCCGCCGAGTAGCCGCCCGAGCGATAGCCCGCCGCATGGCGGCCGAATCCGGCCAGTCACTCGGCCAGCACATCGGCTACCAAATCCGTCACGACAACCGAACCAGCCCCGCCACCCGCGTCGTACTCATGACCGAGGGGCTACTCACCCGCAAGCTCATGCGCGATCCCCTCCTCGAAGACACAGCCTGCGTCATCATCGACGAGTTCCACGAACGCAGCCAACACGCGGATCTCGCGCTTGCCCTCTTACGAGAACTGCTCGAAGTACGCGACGACTTCCACTTACTCGTCATGTCCGCCACCCTAACGGGCCTCGTCAAACCCCTACAGAACTACCTCGGCAACTGTCCTCACTTGCACTGCGACCCGCGCACGCACCCCTTGCATATTCACCACATCGATCGCCCCGACGATCGCTACCTGGATCAGCAAATACGTGCGGCGCTCTTGCGCCTGCTCCAGGCCGATGACGACGACCATGGCGACATCCTGGTCTTTCTACCCGGCGCCGCCGCCATTTCACGCTGCCACCGCCTGCTCGAAGAACAGCCCTTGCCCGGCAAACCCGACATCCAGGAACTCTTTGGTGCCCAAAGCGCAAAGGAACAAGACCAGGCCCTGTCCCCCGGCAGCCGACGCCGAATCGTCCTGGCCACCAACCTGGCCGAGACCTCCCTGACCGTACCCGGCGTGACCGCCGTCGTTGACTGCGGTCGAGTCAAGCGCCTGCGCTTCGATCCGCAAAGCGGCATGGACCGCCTGAGCGAAGAACGTGTCAGCCAAGCCAGCGCGGACCAGCGCGCGGGTCGGGCCGGTCGGATCGCCCCGGGACGGGCGGAGCGCCTGTGGCTTGCAAACGAGCACGCAGCCTTGGCCCTACAAGAAGAAGCCGAGCTAAGGCGCGTCGACTTAGCGCCGGTTCTGCTCAATCTCTTACAACACCAGGCTTCCGATCCCCGGCGCTTTGCTTTTTTCGAAGCGCCCCCCCTTGAGGCCATGGACAAGTCGCTCGATCTGCTGCGCATGTTGGGGGCTCTGTCGCCAGACGAATTTCGGCTCAGCCCCCTGGGTCAGCGCATGGCCGTCTTGCCCTTACATCCCCGGCTGGGTCGCCTGCTCTGCGACGCCGGGGCGCTTGGACTTGGCGAAACCGGCGCTCTCCTTTGCGCCTTGCTCAGCGAACAAGACATTCGGCGTCGCATCGCCGGCGGCCCCTACACGGCCGATCTGGAAAACATCTTGGACATGTGGCACCGGGGACAGGTGCTGAACCCAGGCCCGGTGCTG
>JAGLDW010000341.1 GCA_023145395.1 Lentisphaeria bacterium
CCCTGTGGGAGAAGAACCCGGACAACCGAGTCTACTACGGCGATTACATCACCCGACTTCAGGTCTCTGACCCGGACCGTCTGTTGATCGAGTTGGAGCATGCTGCGAAGCTGGATCCCGACAACGCCCGGTACCCATTGCTGGCGGCGGCGACCCGTATCCGAGCAGCTGCCATGGTGGACTGGAAGCCGCGCGCCAAGGGGGGAATTTCCAAACCGCTTGGTTTCAAAGTGAGGGATAGGGAGGCGCTGGACGCTGGCATGCGCGACTTGCTGGCGGCCATGGAGAAGCCGGACTACCACACCTACGCCCGTGAGATGGGAGAGGAAAAACTGGCTGTGCTGCCGACCTCCGACAGAATGGACGCTCAGATGGTTCGCATGTTCCAAAGTTCCGCCATTCTCCTGCCGGACTTGGGGCGTATGCGCAACATCGGTCGCTTTTCTTTCACCTACGCGCGCATGCTTGTTGCAGAAGGCCGGACAGAGGAGGCGAAACGCTTTCTCGAGATTCCGGAACAGTTGGGGATCTGGGTCAGTGAGGATGCATTCACTCTGATCGAGATGCTGGTGGCTGGGGCACTTTTCAAGATAGGGGAAGAGACCGTTCCGCTGGTTTTGCGGGAGATGGGATGCGAGGCGGAGGCGTTGCGTGCAGAACGACGCGGGGCGGCACTGGGGAAACCTGGGACGACCTTGCGGTCAAATCGGAAGAATCACACAGAGAGCGACGAGAAGCGGAACGAGCTTGTCAAAGCGCGTGCTGGAGTCCTTGCCTCGCTTCTGCTCCCCGCGCTGGGAGATGGCGTCAAACAGCTCGATGTGGACGACTACCGTGCGGGACGGATGCTGGAGTACACTGTGTTCACCCAAGTGATCATGAGTCTTGCGGGACTACTGATTCTCGTGGCTATGTTCGGCTGTCTGCTGGTGGCGGTGCGCTGGCGGTTGAAGCCCGGTGGCGGTGGCATCCCGATTCTTCTGCTGCCAAAGTGGCGCGACATGGCCCGCGTTCTTCTCCTTGGGGTTGTGCTGCCGTTCGCCGTATTTATGCTATGGACGCGGTTCTCGCCCTTGAGTGGGCATGCTTGGAGTGTGCGCGTGGCCTGGCACCGTGTGCTGGGCGAAATGGTGTTGCTGGTAAGCGCCGTGCTGTTCGTGCCCGCCTGGCTGGCGCTGCGTGTCATCCGCCGCCGGTGCGCCGAATTGGATGTGCCAGTTCCCGCGCGATCGCGAGTGTTCAGATACACGTTGTTGCTGGCGCTGGCTCTCGTTCTAGTGGGTGCTGTGTTTCCCCTGGGTCCGAAGGTTGGCGAACTGCCGTTGGTGTTGGTTCTATGCGTTGGCATTCCCTTGTTCCCCTGCGTATTCTGGGTCGTTGCAGGCTACGGATTTGTCGGCCCGGCGCGGTATGGGCGTTTCTTCGGCACGGTCGCACGTTCGCTGATTCCGATCTTCGCCGCTGCAACGGTTGTGCTGAGCCTGATTGCTCCCATTACTCTGCGTCGCGAGGAAGGACGATTCCTGCGCGCGGATAAGATCCTGTTCAACGGCGAGGGAGCTGGTTTCTCCAACGCCGAGAATCAGCTCACACGGCGGTTGCGCTCGGACACGCTTGCCGCGGCAAAACGGCTCGAGTAATCCGACTGCTACAGGAGGTGTTTTTCCTGGAAGCTGATGAAGGGGGGGCAGTCGTCGCGGGGGCGCCCGCCGACGATCACGTGATCGACGACCTGGATGCCGATGATCTCGCCTGCCTTGGCGAGTTGGGTTGTGCACTGGATGTCTCCGGCGGAGGGAGTGGGATCTCCGCTGGGGTGGTTGTGCGCGAGCAGAACGCGAGTGGCGGACTCGGCGATGGCGTGGCGGAAGACTTCGCGTGGATGACAAAGCGACCGGTCCACGAGTCCCAGGGTCACCAGGCAGTCTTTGAGGAGGCGGTTCTTGGTGTCGAGCAGCAGGGCGTGGAACTCCTCCTGGCGGAGTGAGGAGAAACGGGAGGTGAGGAATCGGGCCACGCATGCGGGGGAGTCGAGCACGGGTGTCTCCCCCTCTCTCTGCTCCGCCATTCTGCGTCCCAGGCCAAAGGCGGCATGGAGTTCGACGGCCTTTGCCTGCCCGATGCCGGACACGCGGGTGAGCTCGGGCACGGCGGCGACGGAAAGCCGCCCAAGGTCGCCGCCAAAGGCGCTGAGCACGTCGCCCGCGAGCGCGAGGACGGAGCGGCCACGCCTGCCGCAACGCAGAAGGATGGCCAGCAGCTCGGTGTCGCTGAGCGCATCGACTCCGCGCTTGAGCAAGCGCTCCCGCGGGCGTTCCCGTTGCGGCATCTCGGCAATCATGCCAACCCCGGTGTCGATCGTCGCGCCGTCGTACATCTCGTGTCCTCCTGCTCGTTCGACCCGATGCGGTCCTCGCTGGACAATCACTATCATGTGTCTGAACAATCGGACACTAGCATATAAATATACGCGTTCAAGGCGCAGGTTGTTTTTTCTCCCTTTGGACTTGTTGTTGTGGACATATGCCGAAGAAGCAAGTGCACAGTGGTTCGGGACCTCCGGGACCGAGGGTTGTCCCCGTTTCTGACGCCTGCGGTCCGGGCCGTCCCGCGCCACCATTGCAGATGCCCCCGGTGGTTCGGGACCTCCGGGACCGAGAGTTGTCCCCGTTTCTGACGCCTGCGGTCCGGGCCGTCCCTCAGTCCAGGTCGAGATCGCCGTGGATTCGATGGAGAAGTCCGTCCCGAGTGATGAGTAGCTCCTTGCCTGGGAAGGCGAGGGGGACTTCTCGGCGGAGGATTGCCTCCACGTCGTCGATCATGGTCCGTCGCTCTTTCTCGGGCACGTGGGAGAATGTGGCGATGCGCACTTCGATGGTGTAGCCGGGCCCCTCCTTGCGGGCGTAGCCAAGGGAGAATTTTCCTTCGACGGAGAAGAGTCCGTCGTACATGCTGTTGGCGGTGGTTCCGCGCGATTGCCGGTTGTTGCGCAGGGGATAGCGGGTTCCATAGGTGTGCTCGAGGTGTTCGTCCACCTTGTCGAGCACGCTTTTGAGAGCTTTCTCCCATAGGTCCAGGCGATTTCGCGACATAGTTGGTTCCTTGTCTATTCGGGAGTTTGATTGTGATTCACCACGAAGACACGAAAGGGGAGCTAGCGACCCGCTGAGCCGCGTGGGCGAAACCCGCACATCCTGGAGGGCTGTTCTCCGCAACTGGCTCCTCAATTCATCATTTCCTGTTGTCCACGGCTCCCATTTCTCTGGCTCGATCTTCGTGTGTTGTCATTCGCCACCATGGGGGGCTCATTGCTTCCCATGCGGGAAGCCCGTCTCACTGCGTTCGGCTCGTGTCTCCGTGGTGTGTCTCGTTCAGCGTTCAGCGTTCAGCGTTCCCTAGATACCTCTGTCTATTGCAGGCCGGGGATGGCGGCGAGATCGTCCTTGGACTCGGCTAGCAGACGCCAGGCCTCGTCCTCGTCGACTCCGAGTCGCTGCATGATGATGCGCGTGGCGCGGTAGCGCAGTTTCTCGCAGGAGATCTTCATGTTGGTCATCATGTTCCCGGAGACGCGTCCGAGGCGGACCATGGTGGCGGTGCTAAGCATGTTGAGGACCATCTTCTCGGCGGTTCCGGCCTTCATGCGGGTGGAGCCGGCGACCACTTCGGGGCCGGTGACAGGCACGATGGCGACATCCGCAAGCTGACCGACGGAGCCTTCGGGGTTGCAGTAGACGGCGATGGTTTTGGCGCCGACTTCGCGGGCCTTGCGCAGCGCGCCCAGTACGTAGGGAGTTCGGCCGCTAGTGCTGAGTCCGCAGACCACGTCTCCGCTGCGGAGTCCGCGGCGCACGAGGTCGCGGGCGCCCATCCAGTCCTTGTCCTCGCAGCCCTCGCGGGCGTGGAAGAGCGCGACACGGCCGCCGGCGATGATGCCCTGGACCATTTCGTGCGGGGTTCCGAACGTCGGGGGGCATTCGGAGGCGTCGACAACGCCCAGGCGTCCGCTGGTGCCGGCGCCGGTGTAGAACAGGCGTCCACCGTTCCCGAGCGCTTCCACGAGCAACTCCACGGCTTCGGCGATCTGGGGCAATACGCGCTGCACTGCCTGTGCCACCGTCTGGTCGTTCTCGTTGATCCGGGTGATGATTTCGAGCGAGGAGAGGGTGTCCAGACTGGCGTTGTCTTCCGCAATGGCTTCGGTCTGCATGGCTTCAGACATGCCAGCGGGTTTTTTCTCGTTCATGGATTCGGTTCCTATTTCGATAGCGTTCCTACGTGGAACTTGTCCCGCATCCCAGCCAACGACCGTGTCAGTGGTACTCTTCGATGGTCTCGAGCATGGCGAGGACGTTTTCGATGGGGGTTCCCGGGGGGATCTGGTTGCTGACGCCCGCGAGAATCCCGCCCAGGTCGAGGGCGGCTTCGCAGTTTTCTCTCGTCTGCGCGACGACTTCCTCCTTGGTGCCTTGGTGGAGGGTGATCGTGCTGATGTTTCCGAAGCAGGTGAGGTTTGGATATGCGGCGCGCATCTTGCGCAGGTCCATGCCTGCGAGACAATCGATTTCGTGGGCGGCATCGGTGCCGGAGGCGCCCCAGAGATCATCGCCGACAGGCCAGGTGTCGCCGTCCGTGGCGAAGACGGTGTACATGTCGCACTCGTGCGCGGCGGCGCTCATGCGCTGCAGGCGCGGAAGCATCTCCTCGTGGAAGAAGCGGGGCGAGTAGTTGGGGCCATGGTTGCCGCAGAAGTCCCCGCCGCCCATGATGACGCGGAGAGGCAGATCCTTCTGGGCCCGGATGGTGGCGATGGCGCGCAGGCATTGCGTCTCGAGCATGCGCGACACCAGATCGGGACGCAGGGCGATGGCCTCGAGCCAGATCTGGCTGGTGTTGGGCACCGAAAGCCCGTAGCCCCCCGTGGGAATCTCGCGCTCTGGTGCGAACACTTCGTAGGCCTGCATGGCGGCTGTGAAACTCGCTGCGGTGGGGTGGTGGTTCTCCACCCCGCGCTCCATGCTCTCCACCAGGACTTCCAGGTCGTCCACTGTCTGGGGCGCCTTGGAGTTCCGTTGATCGATGATCTGGTAGAGTTCTGTCTCGGCGCTGAGCTGGCGCACGGTGTAGTCCCCGTCCGGATCGCCATAGAGAAATGTCAGATCGTCGATCTTCTGTGCGGGCTTGGCAGGCATGCGCCAGTAGGCGATGCGGATGAGATCGGTCTTGGCGAGTCGCGCCAGGTCGTAAGTGTCCCGAGTGGTTCTCTCGACAAACTCGGCGTGGGCGTCGGGTCCGTCCCAGGTGGCAGTCGCCTCGCGCCATTGGTTGATGCCGCCACCGGAGTAGGACTCGCGCCCAAGCAGAACGCTGCCAACTTGCGAGGAGAAGCCGGAGTGAAAGACGGCGACCTTGTCCATGCGCTGTTTTTCGAACGTGGCGATCACGCGTTCGGCCGGGGTCATATCCGCTGTGCTGAGAATGGTGTCCATGGACATTTTTTTCTTTCGGGAGTGGCTCGAAGAAACCTTCCGGAACGCGAGGAATCCCAGAACAATTCGCATGGGGGGAAAACTAGTCTGCTCAATGAACTTGGTCAACTAGGAGGGCGAGCGGCCCGCAAGCCATGTCCTGCGAACTCCGCAAATCCCGCAAATCCTATGTGGGAACCGGGGAATCCCCCCCCCGTTACCATATCCGTTCCGCACCCAAGGCGGAAATCTCTTGATCACACCCAAGCAGAGGAATATTCTCTATCAGACTCTGAGCCGCGAGAATGCGATCAAACGGATCACGATGGTTGCCGGGCATAATCCCTGCCCGGAGTGCATGCTGAGTGCTAATTGGCATCTCCACGAAAGC
>JAGLDW010000342.1 GCA_023145395.1 Lentisphaeria bacterium
CGGATACGGGTCTTTATGCTGATCTCCAATGCCGATGCGGCGCTCACATGGATTCGGTTGGCCGGGTCCCGCAACAGACCCAGAGCGCGGGGGGATAGCTTCTCTGGCTCTCCCCACCACCATAGCAATGTATGTGTATCCAGCAGGAGGTTCACTTTTCCCACGCCTCCAGTTCGTCTTTCGGGAGTGGCTCGAAGAAACTCTCTGGAACATGTGCGGGATACCGGCCGGGAACTCTTGGCTTGGGGGCCGCCAAAGGCATCAGTCGCGCGTACGGCTTCCCCGCTTTCGCCAAAATGATCTCTTCGCCGGCATGCGCTCTCGCAAGCAAGCGGGAAAAATGGGTTTTCGCGTAATGCACATTTGCCGTATTCATCGGAAGACCTCCAGAAGAAACCAGAATCAATCTGCACAACCCAAAGTTAGTCCATAGCATAGACTAAGTCAACTAGATGGGAAGATACAAGTTCTCTGGTCACCGGTTCCCGCTGAGCCGCGTGTGCGAACCGCGCAAAGCAAAGACACTTTTAACCACGGATGGGCACGGATAGGCACGGATGGAACAGGGAGAGACACACGGCACGGAGCGGGAGTGAGTTCATGGTATTTGACAGTGTCTACTTCTTGCCCTTGTCTTCATCCGTGTCCATCCGTGTCCATCCGTGTCCATTGGTGGTTCCCTCTCTGCATCCTGCCCTCCTTCGTGCCTTTGCGTCTTGAGTGATCCCACCCAACGGGAGAACGGGGGCGAGTCTTTCCGTTCTTGTCTGTTCCGTGTATTCCGTCCTCCGTGGTTAGAATTGTCTTTGCTTTGCGGAGTTCGCACACGCGGCTCAGCGGGAGCCCTTCGCCCTCCCGGATTTGCGGAGTACGCTTTGGGGTTTGCCGTCCGGAGGACGTCTCCCATACTTGGGAGAAGTTCTGCGGGGTGGCGCAGGCAGGGCGCGCCGAGTATAGTTTCTCACTTCCAATACTCTTATTTTGAATCTCGTTTTGCGCCTCTGGTTCGGTTGGAAGCACGGACGCAAAGCACCAAGGAGACGATGCGATGGACGCTGCGCGATACTGCGTGGGCATTGATTTGGGCACCACGAACTGTGCGCTTGCCTTTGTGGATATGGCGCAGCCCGAGGAGGCGCGTGCCGCCGAGGTCCTGCCGATTCCGCAACTGGTTGCGGCGGGCGAGCTGGCGGAGCGCTCCGTGCTGCCGTCTTTCATCTACCTGCCCGAAGCACACGAAGTGGTGGCGGACACACTCAAGCTTCCCTGGCAGGCGGAAGCGCCCGACTTGGCCGTGGGAGCCTACGCCCGGAGCCTTGCCTCGGAAGTGCCGGGCAAGATCGTGGCTTCGGCCAAATCCTGGCTCTGCTGCGAGACGGTGGACCGGCGCAGCGCCTGCCTCCCCTGGGACAGCGGAGATGTGCCTCGGCAAATTTCCCCGGTTGATGCCGCGCGGTTGCTTCTGGAACACTTGCGCGATGCCTGGAATTGGAAGATGGCTGCGGAGGATCCCTCTCTGCGCCTGGAGGAGCAGGATGTCATTCTGACCGTGCCCGCCTCCTTCGACGCGATCAGTCGCGAGCTGACGGCGGAGGCCGCGCGGGCCGCAGGTCTGAACGCGCGTCTTTTCGAGGAACCGCAAGCGGC
>JAGLDW010000343.1 GCA_023145395.1 Lentisphaeria bacterium
GGTGGCGGCACGAGCGACTTCAGTCTCATTGCCGTTCTGGGCGAGGGAGGCGATCTGACGCTCGAACGGCTGGCGGTGGGCGACCACACGCTGCTCGGGGGCGACAATATGGACCTGACACTCGCCTACGGCATGGCGGCGAAAATCCAGCGCGAACAGGGCGTGCGGCTCGACAAGTACCAACTCGCCGCGCTTGCGCACGCCTGTCGCGAGGCGAAGGAGAATCTGGGTGAAGAAGGGGCGGCTGGGGCGCAGCCGCTGACGATTCTTGGTCGGGGAACGGGCCTGGTGGGCGGCACGATCAGCACGGAGATCACCACGGAGGAGCTGCGCGCGTTGTTGGTGGATGGCTTCTTCCCCACCTGCAATCTGGACGAGAAGCCTGCGGAGCGTCGCCGTGTCGGGCTGCGTGCCTATGGGCTCGAATATGCCTCGGATCCCGCGCTCACGCGACACCTGGCGGCGTTCCTGGACCGCCATCGTCTGGAGGACGAAGAGGGCAACATTCGACTCCCGAACGTGGTGCTGTTCAATGGTGGCGTGAGCAAATCGGACATGTTTCGCGAGCGGGTGACGGGAGCGATCCGCGCCTGGAACAGCGATGACGATTGGGAGATCAAGGTGCTGGGCAAGCACGATGCGGATCTTTCGGTGGCGCTCGGTGCGGCCTGGTATGGCTGTGTGCAGCGCGCGGGTGGTGTGCGGATCAAGGCGGGCAGCGCCCGGTCCTACTACATCGGCGTGGAGTCGTCCCTGCCTGCAGTGCCTGGTTTCACGCCCCCGGTGGAGGCGTTGTGCGTGGTGAACTTTGGGCTGGAGGAGGGCTCGAGTGTGAGTGTCGACGAGCAGGGACTTGGCCTGATCGTGGGCGAACCCATCGAGTTCCGGTTCTTCTCCAGCACCTGTCGGCAGGAGGACAAGATCGGCGCGCGCCTGGAAGGCTGGGACGAACAGGAGGTGGAGGAATTGCCGCCGCTTGTGGTCGAACTCCCCCTGGAGAAGGGCGAGGCCAGTTCCATTGGCACGCTTGTCCCCATCATGCTGCGTACGGAGCTCACGGAAATCGGCACGCTCCAGCTCTGGTGCGACGAACTCGGCGGAGACCGTAGCTGGAAGCTCGAATTCGAGCTGCGCGAGGATTCGGAGCTGCTCGCCTGACGGTGCGGCAGTGGCTTTGCGGAGTGCGCAGTGGGTTGCGAGGGCACTGCCCTCCCGCTCCCGCTGGGGAACGCGGGCGCTCCCCAGACCCCACATTGCTGTTGTCGGGCACGCGCCGTGCGAAACGCCCGGCTCTCCGTGCCCGTCAACGGTGGCCGCCGCTGGCGCGGGGCATGAATCACGAGGTTGAAGGTCCAACGATGAACCGAACGGCGGGAACAAAATGTCCCATGGAGGGCGAGACTCCCGGCGAGCCATGCCCTGC
>JAGLDW010000344.1 GCA_023145395.1 Lentisphaeria bacterium
ACCTCGCCCTTGTCCAAACGGACTTCGCCGCCATTTTCCCACGTCCACGCTGCGGAGTCCGCATCGCCGAAAGTTCCCTTCATCGGGGTCCCATTCACGAGAACCTGGAAGGTTCCCGGGGAGAACTTCCTGATCCAGTTGCGCGCACGCACCCAGATTCGATAGGTGCCGGAGGCGGGTAGCGTGAAGGTGGTTAAGGCATCTTGGACGGGAGTGCCCACACCAGTGGCAAGCAGGTAGCCGGAGCCCATCAGGTGCACGAACTGAGTGTCAAACGTCCAGCCGCCGTAGTCGTCGAAATCCTCCGCGTCGATCCAGACGTAGCCTTCTTTCACGGTGCCGATGGGGCGCAGGGGTTTGCGGAAGGCCTTCTTCCGCTTGCCGATGAGGCGAGGGCTGAACGCCGTGTCTTTCTCGGCGCGCAGCGAAGCTCGTCCCCGCTCATGGGATGTCTGAATTTCCCCCTTCGAAAGATTGCGTGCAAAGATTCTGATCTCGTCGATGCAGCCGTCGAAGCGGTACTGCTGGTGGAGCGAGCCAATGCCGATTGCTCCACCAGCGCGAAGGCGCATCGCGGCTTCCTTGCGGGGGGAGTTGGGATCCTCCTCTCCATCAATGAACAGTCGCATGCTGACACCATCGAAGGTGGCTGCCACATGGTACCATGTCCCTGGCTCCCACTGCTGGCGCTGGGTGTGCAGGGAGACGACACTCGCCCCATCCCACAAGAGAAAACCGAGTCGCCCTCCATTGAACCGCAGGGCGAGAAAGCCGTCGGAGCGCATGATGGCGGCGAACTCTCTCTGCTGCTGCACGCCTGGGTTGAACCAAGCCTCCAGGGTCAGTGCGTTTTGTATTTTGAGACCAGCGGGATTGGGCATGAACACGTTGCCTTCCGTCTCCGAGAAGGCGAGTGCGGCGCCCTTCACGCCCTTGACCAGCATGCCGTTGACCACCATCAGGTCATTTGCGTGCCCCGAGCTGTCGGTGACGATCTTGCTTTTGAACGCGTCGAAACTCCATGTTGCGCGTGGTCCGTCCTGCGCGGGTTGCCCATGCGCCAGGCCGAGAACAAGGAGGGTGGAGAGAAGGACAGATCTACACCGAATGCGCATGGGGTCTGGTTCCTTACTGCTCACATTTTGGATTTCAGATTTCTCGTTTCAGATTTCTTCAAGTAGCTGGTCGATAGTCTATTGCAGCAACACAAACGTTTCGTAACACGTTGGTCCATAAGATCTAAAATCTGAAATCCTAAATTTGAAATATGAGTTGCTGCTGCTCTATGGGCAAACCAGGTTGGGCTCGAGTCCGAGCCTCTCGAACTGCTCGGCTGGCGCGTCGTTGGCTTTCATGTCGCGGATCATCAACTGCGCCATGCGGGCTTCAAGCTGGGGATTGTCGATGGGATTGTTCTGGTCCGGATCGGCCTCCAAATCGAAGAGCAGATTGCCAAATTCGTGCTGGCTGCGGAAGAAGGGTTGCGCGGGGACTCGTAGCAGCGGACACTGCTTGGTGAAGTCGAAGGGTTCGACAAGCTCGGATTGGCGCAGGTGCTCCAGTTCGAAGAAACGGCGCATGTGGGTGGGCATGAGGGTGTAGTTGTGCAGGGGCTGACTGTCCTCTCGGACCGGAGCGCGCATGTAGACATAGCGACCGTCCGTGCAGTTGACCTGGCCTCCGAAGGTCCCAAACATCGCGGTGTCGCGGGCTGGGATCTCCCCGTTGAGAACGGGACCGAGCGCTTGGCCCTGCATGTCCGGAGGAACATCGACCCCGAAGTGGTCAAGCAGGGTGACGGGCAGGTCGTGCATCTGCGCAAGCGTGTCCGTGCGCTCTCCCGCTCGACCCACCTGCGGATCCCACAGAAACATGGGTTTGAGGGCGCAGGTGTTGTAGAAGGGCTGGTTGACGAACGCCCACCAGTCGTGCTCCCCGAGCATGAAGCCATGGTCTGTGGTGACGATGAGCATGGTGTCGTCCCAGAGGTCATGCCGGTCCATGGCCTCGAGGACGCGCCCAAGGGAATGGTCGCACATGCTGAGCAGGGCGGCGTAGTTGCGGCGGCACTCGTCGACCGCCGCGCGCTCTTCCTCGTTCACAGGGGCGTACTTTGGGAAGTCGAACTGAGGGCCCTCGTAGTCACGGGGATACAAATCTCTGTATTTCTCCGGCGCGAAGAAGGGCGGATGGGGATCGAAGCACTCGATCTGGAGCATCCAGTTGTCCTGTCCACTGTTGGTGTCCAGAAACTCCATCGCCTGGTCGAAGACGATGGTCTGGCTCATGTCCTCCTCCCGCGCCCAATACTTGCGGTTGATCCAGTCCTGGCGCAGGGAGGATCCAAGATGCGGCGGCACGTCGGGGTCGGCGACCTCGCCCTTCCAGGGATCTCCTTCCTGGCCTCTGGCATTCTCCCAGGTCGAGTAGCGCGTGTGGTAGGTGCATCCACCGTCTTCCCAGTAGTGCCCATGGTCGCTGCAGAGGTGCGTGTGGACTCCACTGTCTTTGAGGATCTGCGGCATGGAGTCGTCGAAGGGCTCAAGGGGACCCCAGGCCCGGTGCAGAAAATTGGTGCGCCCGGTGTGCAGGTCGCGGCGCGCGGGCATGCAGGGCATGGAGCCCACGAAACAACGGTCGAAGGTCAGCGCGCGCTCTGCGAGACGCGCATAGTTGGGTGCATGGACCCAATCGTTTCCGTATGGAGGCAGAAAATCACGCTGCATCGAGTCGAAAAGAACCAGAATCGCTTTCATGCGTGCCCTTTCGCGTACTATCGCCGCCGCCGGGTCTATCCCGGTGGAGCAAAGATGAAAAAAGGGGCGCAAGCACCTCCTTTTCCCATTTCCCCCAATCGTCGCTCCACTGCCACAA
>JAGLDW010000345.1 GCA_023145395.1 Lentisphaeria bacterium
GGGAAAAGCCTCTAGTCGAACAGTGGTCCGAGAAACTCGCAGGCGCGGAAGTCGTCTCCTCCAAAGCGGTCCCACATGGTGGGGCGGAAGATGTCCTTTTCGTCGATGTTGTGCATGTCCACGGGGATGCGGAGCATGGCGCAAAGGGTGATGAACTCCGCTCCGATGAGCCCGAACGAGTTGGCATCGTGGTTTGGCCCGATCTTGCTCATGTACTCGAAGGAAGTCATGCCGAAGGGAGTCCAGTATCCTTCCGGCCAGGTGGGGTTGGTGCATTCGCTAATGTGCTGAATCACAGCCTCGGGCAACAAGACGGTCTCGCCCTCGACCACCGAGGCGGTGAGCAAATCGCCCACCACGTTGAGGCGGTAGGCGGTCATGGGCACACCACCGGGACAGCAGTAGGAACTGGAGAGCCCATCACCTGGGAAGTAGGTCAGTTCGGCACCCATGTAGGTGGTCCCGTCGCAGGCGGCTTTCTGGAGATTGGCCTGGAGTTCGGGCGAGTCGCAGATGGCGTTCCAGACTCCCTGCACACTCATGCTTTCCCCACCGGGAACAAGCTTGAAGATGTCCACAGCATAGTCCAGGGCGGCGGCGCCGGAGTTGCGTTTGTCGATGAGGCCGCGCGGACAGACGTCGCGGACGTCGATGCCGGTGGCCTTCTCGATGGACTCGGGGGTCCAGTTGGTCCGGATGTCAGCGAACATCTGGGGAACGCCGCCGGTGAGCAGATGGGCCATGAGCATGCCCACGCCGTTCTTGGAGTCGTTCTCGGTGGCGACGATCCGCGTGTCACCAAAGCCGTCCCAGTCAAAGCTGGAGCAGAGGATGGATTCGACAAGATCGAAGTTGGGATAGAGGTCGGTCCACTGGCGCTGACCCTGTGTCCCCGCAGCGATGGCATTGTTGCCCTGGGCGTACTCCACGTCGGCGCGGAAGCCCTGGGCGTCGCCTACGGCCTTGTCGGCCAAGCGGGGGTTCCCGGTCATCAGATCCTTGACGATGACAGCCATCTTGCAGCACTCGCGCAGTAGCGTGTCGTTGGGCATGGGGCGCTCGCCCTCGCCGTAGTCGATGGCGAAATTGCTCTTGAAGAAATCGAAGGCCTTGTCCACTTCCTCCCGGTCGTACACCCCACGGTCTATGCGCCCCTGCAGGGCGACCATGTCGATGCTGACCGATCCCATGCCGAGGTAGTCCGACATGATGTTGCGGCGCACGTCCGAACCGATGATTCCCATGGAGACGGAACCGAGGCTCATGTAGTTCTTGCCGCGCATTTCGCCGATGGTGGCGGCGCAGCGGGCGAAGCGCAGAAGGCGCTCGGACACGTAGTCGCAGATGGCGCCTTCCTCGTCCTCGAGATCGGGATTGTAGATGGAGAAGATGGGCTTCTTCTTCTCATCCATGGCGGCGCAGAAGGCCTTGAGCCAGACGGCGCCGGGCCGGTCGGTCTGGTTGAGTCCGTAGGCGGCGTGGACCCATTCGCTCGAACCGATGCCCGAGCAGGTGCTCATCAACTCGTCGCTGTAGCACCAGGACCGGGAGATCCAGATGTTGGCGCAGACTCCTTGCGTGCTGTAGTAGGTCTGCGCGACGGCGCCGCTGCGCGGCCCGTAGACAATCTCGGGGGCGACCACCAGGCGGATCTTGCGATTGCCGGGGAGTCTCACGTTCGAGTCGATCAGGTCATAGACCTTTCGCACCATTTCCCACGTGCGTTCGACGTTGTCCTCATAGGCGCCGGTGCGCCCATCCACCGTGGGCGTGAGAGCGATAGTAGGTGTGTGTCCGACCAGTTCACGGTCGAACTGGAGAAATTCGCGCTCTTTGGCCGCGAGCGCTTCGAAGTCGGGGCGTGCTGTGTCGATCATGATGCTGCCTTTCCATGGGTGTGGGACAAGTTGGCTGCCGAGAGACGAAATCAAGCGTTACGCTGGGTTGAAATAATGCATCTGTCTGGTGGCGCCGAGCACGCTTTGCCAGAGCTGGCCGTGGGGATCGATGGTGCGACGGCTGCGCACGGCCAATGCGATGGGCACGCAGGTGAAATGCCCATGCCAGTATCCGATGACGATATTCGTCATGCCCGCCATCGCGCAATGCACAGCATTCTGAGCCAGATGCAGGCAGAAGATCGCGTCGGTGCCGCGAGCGGCCACCGAGCGGATCTGATAGCTTGGATCGAAGTACTTGACGGTATGGTCGATGTTCTCGCTGGTCAGATAGGTGCTGAAATGATCTTTGAGAAAGGGCCCGATATCCTTGTGAAGCTTGTTTCCCGAACCATCGACGGCATGCCCCTCGGCATCGAAGAACTCCTGCCCGGCGCCTTCGGCGACGGCGACGACGGCGTGGTGTTTGAGAAGAAGCCTGCGCTTGAGGGCGGCCAGGAGCCCGTCGTCGCCCTCCAAGCGGAAGGGAACCTCCGGGATCAGACAGAAATTGACCACGGAGTTGGCCAGAGTGGCGGAGGCGGCGATAAAACCGGCGTCACGCCCCATGAGGCGAACGAGTCCGATGCCGTTGTAGGCGCCTTTCGCCTCGTTGTGAGCGCATTCGATGACGGGTTCCGCCGCGTAGACAGCGGTTTCGAAGCCGAAGGTGCGCTCCATGAAGTTCAGGTCGTTGTCAATGGTTTTCGGGATGCCGATGACACTGATGCCGAGCCCTTTCTGCTGGGCTGCTTCGGCGATTTCACGGGTGGCCCGCTGGGTGCCGTCTCCGCCGATGGTGAACAGCATGTTGATGTTGAAGCGTTCGAGCGTGCGGACGATCGTGTCCGTGTCCTGTTGCCCGCGTGAGGAGCCGAGGATCGAGCCTCCCTCGCTGTGAATGGCATCGACAATGTCGGGATTGAGTTCCATCGGCTTGAGTTTGTATTCGGGGTTGAGCCCGCGGTATCCATAGCGGATGCCTAGAATATTCTTGACGCCATAGCAATACCAGAGGGTGGTGACCAGTGCTTTGATCACGTCGTTGAGACCCGGGCACAGACCGCCGCACGTGACGATGGCCGCACGTGTCCAAGACGGATCGTGGAAGATCTTCTTTCGGGCGCCTGCGCTGGTGAAGGAGGGGGGGGGGATGCCTCGTTCAATCAGAGCGGCGATTTTTTCGGGGTCGGAGAAGAAGCAGACATGGTGGTTTGGAGCGAGGAAATTCATGCCTCGAATGGGCGAGTCGATGGTCGCTTCACCGAGGGTGTCCACCGAAAAATCGGTGGGGTCCATAGCAACGATCTCGTCGATGCTGGCACTGAGCAGTTCTTGCATGGAAATCGTCTCCAGTAGGTGGCTGCAAATCCACCTGTACCATAGGCGGAAAGAGCAAGGGTTTCCACCGCTACGGGCATGCGTGCGATTGTTGCTTTGCATGCCTTCCTTGTATACAGTTGCACATGATATGTGCGTGCCCCTTTGTTTTGGCATTTCCGATTCCGGCCAATGCAGGGGAGATGTTGCGTCTGCACATGTTGAATGAAACGATCTGCAAGGAGATTTGGCAATGTCCATGACAAGATACCTGGTCGCGTCCCTCGTGGTATTCTCTGGCCTTCTCGCCGCAATTCCCCCCGTGCCCCGGAAAGGGGATGTCTTCCCCGAGCTGAAACTTGCGGACACCGCAGCGGCGCGCAGGCTGTTTGCACCGATGGAGGGGTCGCTCCCGGTGACGCTGGCGAAGGGACCGATCGACATGGTGCGCCTGCCAGTGAACTTTGTTGGCACCGATCACGCACGCGCGAGCTGGGATATCGGGGTCCGCGTCGATCTGCGCCTGGCCAGGGGAATCCAGTTCGACTTCTTCTGCGCCGACATGACACCTGTCTCCTATTTCTGCGTGTATTTCCGGAGTGGCGACGGCTGGTATCGATCCACCTTCGGCACCGACAGCAGGGGTGGCTGGCAACATGTGATCATCGACAAGGCGGACACGGGTTCCGAGGGCACCCCCGCAGGCTGGGGGAAGATCGACGCGATCCGGATTTCCATGTGGCGGGGCCAGGACCTGAACACCGAGTGCGCCATCGCCAACCTCGGTGCCATCGGCTCCAACCCAACCGTTCTGATTGTGCGCGCGGACTCCAACTCCGGGCCGGGCAACAGCGAGTCCAAGGGCTACTCCCAATTTGCGGCCACGGTGGCGACCACGCTGAAGGAGCTCGGGTTGGAGTATGCACTGGTTGCGGACACGGACGTCACGGCGGAGATGCTCGCGTTCCCAAAATTGGTGTTTCTGCCGTACAATCCGCATCTTCCCGAAACGCTGGCGCCCCTGCTCCGCGTGTTTGTCGATGGTGGTGGGCGACTGATCGCCTGCTACAGCCTCCCGAAGGAGACAGGAGAACTTCTCGGCCTTCGGAAGACGGGCTGGGAACAGGGCGAAGGTGGGTGCTTTGCAGGATTCGAACGCATCGGCACGGGACTGGAGGGCCAACCCGTATTTGCCGAGCAACGATCCTGGGTCACGACGGTCGTTGCACCCGTGGATGCCATGAAGGCGGACTGCCGAGTCGTGGCGGTCTGGCGCGACAGCAAGAACAAGGCGACTGAAATACCCGCCATCACTGCAACCGCGACAGGGGCGTTCATCGGACATGTGTGGATGAACAGCGGCGGTGCGGCAAAGCGTTCACTCATGCTCTCGCTTCTCGGCGCCATCCTTCCAGGAGTCTGGCGTGACGCCGCGACTGCGGAGTTCGCAAATATCGGCGCGTTCGGCACCCACTCGGATCTTGCTCAGTTGTCCCGAAGTTTTCCAAAGGACGCTTCTGCGGAGGCGAAGGCGGAATTGGCGAAGGCGGCGCGGTTGCGTGGGCAGGCGGCTGTGGCCACAGGGCGAAAGTCGTGGCGTGAAAGCATCGCGCACAGCCAAGCCGCCAGCGAGGCGGCGATGCGTGCGTGGTGTCTGCTGGGCAAGCCCCGTTCCAACGAGTTCCGGGGCTGGTGGTGCCACAGTGCTTTTGGCATTCCGGGCAAGACCTGGGACGAGGCAATCAAGGAGCTTGCGGACAACGGATTCAACGCGATTCTGCCCAACATGCTCTGGGGGGGACTCGCCTACTACCCGAGCGAGACGCTACCCGTGTATCCCGAAATCGATGCCAAGGGAGATCAAGTGGATCTCTGCCTGAAGGCGTGCAAGAAATACGGCGTCAAGTGCCACGTGTGGAAGGTCAACTGGAACATGGGATCGCGCGCCGACGGGGCGTTTGTCAAACGCATGGTCGCGGCCAAGCGGGTGCAGAAGAGTTTTTCCGGCGAGGTGAAGGAACGCTGGCTCTGTCCCTCGCATCCGGAAAACCGCAAGCTGGAGATCGAGTCCATGCTCGAGGTCGTCCGAAAATATCCTGTGGATGGTGTCCACTTCGACTACATCCGCTATCCCGACGGGAACTTTTGCTTCTGCGAGGGTTGTCGCACGCGCTTCGAGACGGGGATCGGGCACCAGGTGGAGAACTGGCCGGGCGCAGTTCGGGAGGACAAGAAGCTCGAGCAGGCGTGGCTGGATTTCCGGCGTTCCAACATCGACGCTGTGGTCAAGGCCGTGTCCGAGCGCGCCCACGCAATTCGCCCCGGCGTCCAGATTTCGGCGGCGGTGTTCCGCAACTGGCCCATCGACCGGGACGGTGTCGGCCAGGATTGGAAGCTCTGGTGCGACCGGAAATGGGTCGATTTTCTCTGCCCGATGGACTACACGCCCTGGAACGAGACGTTCCGGAGCCAGGTGGTGGCGCAGGTGAAGTATGCCGGCCAGGTGCCCATCTATCCCGGCATTGGCCTGTCTTGCTGGTCCAATCCGAGCGACGCGGTCAAGCTTGTCGATCAGATCCGGATCGCCCGCGAGGAAGGTGCCAGGGGATTCACCGTGTTCGAATACAACGCGAACGCGGAGAGCGTGCTCCCATTCGCACGACTCGGCGTGACCTCGAAGTGAATACGCGACATCCTCTTCGCCCCGAGCACGAGCAAGTGGCTGATTTTCAGGAGTCGATACGCTGGGAACGAGGGAAGGAGGGGAGTGGAGCGGGTGATGGGAATCGAACCCACGGCGTCAGCTTGGGAAGCTGAGGTATTACCATTATACGACACCCGCCTACACGGAATAGACGGCATATTCTAGAAGCAGGTGTGGCAAATGCAAGTTGCGGCATCGG
>JAGLDW010000346.1 GCA_023145395.1 Lentisphaeria bacterium
GGCTCATGGTCTTTCCCGCACCTCCAAACCAGAGTGTTCCCATGGGGCTGCTTGATAAATTTTCGTGCTCTTCCTCTCCGCGTCGGTTGCCGGTGATCTTTTGCGGGCATCCCGTTCTGCGTGAGAAGGCCAAGCGTGTGGAGGAGGTGACTCCGGGGGTTCGGGAGTTGGCTGCGCGCATGGTGGTGACCATGTACGAGAACGAGGTGCGCGGCGTGGGGCTTGCCGCTCCCCAGGTGGCGCGCAGGCTGCGTCTCGTGGTCATTGACACGAGTGACCCGGAGAATCCGCCCGCATCGACGGCCTCGCCGGGTGAGATTGTGCTGGAACCGCGCATGCCGCTGGTGCTGGTCAATCCGGAGATCCTTTCGTCCTCCCAGGACCAGTCGGTCGTGTCGGAGGGGTGTCTGAGCGTGCCCGAGATCTCCGGCGACGTGGAGCGTCCCGTATCTGTGATTCTCAAAAGCGACACACTGGACGGCGAGACGATCCAGGTTGAGTGTGGGGGTCTTTTGGCGCGCTGTCTACAGCACGAGATTGACCATCTTGACGGAGTCCTTTTTGTGGACCGCATGGTGCCGGAGGACCGAAAGAGCATCGAAGCCGAACTGTCGGCGCTTGAGCGCAAAGTGAAACAGAGCCTTCCCCGCAGTCTTAGAGGCAAGTGACCTTGCCTACGGACAACGGACTGATTGGACAGAGAACGTGAGCCTGTCAGAGAGCAACCAGCAGACCGCATTTCCATCGGGGGACCCACCTTCCGGTGAAATGCTTCCCCCAGCACTCAAAGTGCGGGATGTGCTGGTCGGCATTTTCTTCTATCCCGATGGTTTGCTGCTTCGGGCGCGGAGTCGTCCGCAGTGGCGGCAGGCGCTTGCGCTCTGCCTGGCCGTGTGTGTGTTGTGTGCCATATTCGCGACTATGGTGACTCTCCCGAAAATCCGTCGCAGCGTAGAGACATGGACAGGCTGGTTTGGCGAGCAGGCGGGGACGTTGTGGATGGCCGATGGCCAGTTGCACTGGGAGCGCCCAGCGGGTGCTGCGGAAGTGCCTCGGCGTCGGGGGGCGCGCGTGGATTTTGCCAATGGCCAGAGCGATCTCGCCGCTTTGGCGCTCGCCGACAGCGATGAGCGAGGTGTGTGGCTCTCAGGGGAGAAAATAGTCTACTGGGAGCGCCGGGGGAGCAAACCGGAATCCCTGCTTGTGTGCGACCTTGGGGATCAGCTTCAACGCTGGCTCTGGGAGAAAACTTGGCAATGGAAGGACGGAGAGAGGGTGGACGGGCAAGAACTGCTCGCCTATTCTCGCACACTGACCGCTTCCCTAGCCTTGTCTCTTCCCCTTTGGTGGCATCTCCCGAGGATCCTGTTTCCCGTCGCCCTGTACGTTTTTCTTTTCACCATCATGCCGGTGCTGCTTCGCCGCAGCACGGTGACCGGCGGCACCCCAACCGTCCTGTGCATTAACCTCTACGCGAGTATTCCGGCGGTTGTCGTGGGCACGATCTACTCGTTGTTTGGGCCACCTGTCCTCGAGTTTGATCTCGCCTACGTCTTGGTGTTCTTTGCGTATCTGGTCTGGGCCTTCCGGCGTCTGCGCCGGCAGGCCCCGTCGGAGCATTCCCCCGTGTGAGCAGCCTGAAGGAGGACGATACCGATGATATGGATACGAGACACGATCTACATGGCCTGGACTACATTGTGCTCCATTGTCGCGTTCTTTGCCGAAAAGACGGCTGAGAGTGGCATTGAGGCGAACCCCCTGATCTTGGTCGGGATCACCGTTCTTCTGAGCGTATGGCTGGTGTCGGGCACCTGGGCGGCGTCCATTGCGGGCAGCCGCCAGCGTTCTGTGGTGTTTCATTTCTTCCTTGGCATGCTTTTCCCTTTTGTGTATCCGCTTGTGGCCATCTTCGTTCTTGACGTGCGCGGCGCCGGCCAGCGTGCAAAGGTGCTCCATGAGGAGCAGGAAGCGGAAGCCGAGGCTGCACGGTTGATGGACAGCCAGCAGGCCGATGCGCAGGGAGCCGAGGATGCGCCGGATCAGTTCGACCGCGACTACTTCAAACGCATCGCACGCGACGCCGACGGTCTTCCCACGGGGCCGTGGCTCGTGTCGTTCAACGGGCAAGAAATGAAGGCTCTTCAGATTGTCGACACACTTGACGAGGTGGTCGTCCTTGAGATCGGTGGCGACGATGGTGAGACGCAACGCATTCGAGTTCGCTACGCGTTGGTTGAGAGCTGTCGGGCCGGCTAGCTTTGGATACTTCACGAACGCGGTAGCGAGAAGAGGCGCCCGGAACCGGGAGGCGCTGCGCCACGCGAGAGAGATGCACTTATGTTCAGTCCTGTTGATCCCCATGTCGCCTTTGCCGGAATGGAGGAGAGGATCCTTGATTTCTGGCAGGAACGTCAGATTTTCGAGCAATCCCTGGCAAACCGTTCCGAGTGCGAGCACTATGTGTTCTACGACGGCCCGCCTTTTGCCACGGGCCTTCCCCACTACGGGCACCTCCTGGCCGGGACCATCAAGGACGTGGTGCCACGCTACCAGACCATGTGCGGGAAGTATGTGGAGCGCACCTTTGGGTGGGACTGCCACGGCCTGCCCATCGAGGCGCTCGCCCAGGAGTCGCTGGGTCTGGCTGGCGCTCTCGCCATCCAGGAAATCGGTGTCGACACCTTCAACGAGACCTGTCGCAGCATGGTCCTCACGTACGTGGACGAGTGGCGCAAGACCGTGAACCGGATGGGCCGCTGGGTGGATTTCGATCATGGCTACAAGACCATGGACGCGACGTTCATGGAGACCATCTGGTGGGTCTTCAAGCAACTCTGGGACAAGGGGCGCATCTACCGCGCCCACCGAATCATGCCCTATAGCTGGAAGCTCAACACGCCGCTGTCCAACTTCGAGGCCAACCGCAACTACCAGGATGTCCAGGATCCGGCTGTCACCTGCCGCATGCGACTGACCTCATGCCCCATCGACTTGCCGGCTGGCGCATCCGCCTACATCCTCATCTGGACCACCACGCCGTGGACGCTTCCGGGAAACTTGGCCGTGTGCGCGGGACCCGATATTGAATACGTGGCGGTGCGCGACAGGGCGAGCGACGATGTGTTTCTCCTGGCGGAGGCGCGGGTTGGCTCCTGCTTCCGCGAGGAGAGCGAGTACGAGATCGTTGGCCATTTTCGCGGGGCGGATCTTGCGGGCGCCACCTACGAACCGTTGTTTCCCCATTTTGCTCGGCAGGCGAATGCGTTCCAGGTTTTGTGCGACGACTACGTGACAACCACGGAGGGAACGGGCCTGGTCCATATGGCGCCTGCCTATGGTGAGGACGACTATCGTGTCTGCCGGGCGGCGGGCATCGAACTGGTCGATCCTCTGGACGAGGATGCCGCCTTCACATCCCAGGTGCCCGAGTACGAGGGCCAGTTCTGCAAAGACGCGGACAAGTCCATCATCAAGCATCTCAAGAATGAGGGAAAGCTCGTGCACCAGACGACCATCGTGCACAGCTACCCCTTCTGCGAGCGCACGGACACCCCCCTGGTCTACCGGGCCATCGACGCCTGGTATGTGCGAGTCGAGGACATGCACGAGCGTCTTCTCGCCAACAATGCGTGTATTCGCTGGGTTCCCGACTACGTGGGTGAGCGCAGATTCGCAAACTGGCTTGCCGAGGCGAAGGACTGGAATATCAGCCGCAACCGCTTTTGGGGAAGTTGCCTGCCTATTTGGGTGAATGTGGATGATCCCGACGATATGATCTGCGTCGGTAGCGCTGCCGAGTTGGAGGAACTATCAGGCGAGAAGATTGGGGACTTGCACAAGCACTACATCGACCCGGTAGTCATCCAGCGCGATGGCAAGACCTACCGGCGCACGCCAGAGGTGTTGGACTGCTGGTTCGAGAGCGGCGCCATGCCCTATGCGCAGCACCACTACCCCTTTGAAAACAAGGCGGAGGTGGAGGCGACGTTCCCAGCATCCTTCATCGCTGAAGGGCTTGACCAGACGCGTGGCTGGTTCTACACCTTGACCGTGTTGTCGACCATTCTTTTTGACAAACCCGCCTTCACGAATGTGGTGGTCAACGGGCTTGTGCTTGCGGAAGATGGCAAGAAGATGTCAAAGCGTCTGAAAAACTATCCCGACCCAAGGCATGTGATGGATGCCTATGGGGCGGATGCGCTGCGCCTGTGTCTGATGAGCTCGCCCGTGGTTCGGGGCGAGGATCTCTGCTTTGTGGAGAACGCGGTGCGCGAGAGCATGCGCACGGTCATTCTGCCCATCTGGAACGCCTACAGCTTCCTAGTGACCTATGCTCGGGTTGATGGTTGGAAGCCTGAGGGCGCCGCTGGCGCGCCAACGAGTCCCACCAATGTCCTGGACCGTTGGATTCTGTCTCGCCTGCAGCAGGCGACAGCGGATATCAGGGAACGCATGGACGCCTACGACCTGCAGCGCAGCGCTCTCCGGTTCACGGGGCTGATCGAGGAACTGACAAATTGGTATATCCGCCGAAGCCGCCGGAGGTTTTGGAAGAGCGAGGACGATGAGGATAAGGCGGAGGCATATGCGACCTTGCACCACGTGCTGCTTACCTTCTGCAAGCTGGCTGCCCCGTTCATCCCCTTTGTGACCGAGGAGATCTATCGCAACCTGCGCACATCGCACATGCCCGAGTCGGTGCATCTCTGTGATTTCCCGGAGGTGGATGAACAGCATTTGGATGCGGTGCTTAGCCGTCGTATGGGCAACACCATGCTGGCGGCTTCGCTCGGGCGTTTCCTTCGCACACGGGCGTCTCTGCGGGTGCGGCAACCGCTGAAATCCGCCGTCCTCGTCTCGGCCGATGCCGAAGTCCGGGCGGACCTGGAGCGGATGGGTGGGTTGATTGCAGACGAGTTGAACGTGAAAGAGGTGGTTGTGGGAGGGGACGAGGAGGCGCTTGTCGAACTTTCGGCCAAGGCGAACTTCAAGGCGCTTGGCCCGCGACTCGGCAAGCGTATGCGTGCGGCGGCGAAGGCCATCGAGTCGCTGGCTCCGGCTGGCATCCAGTCGCTGCGCGCAGGAGGTTCGCACTCCGTTGAACTTGACGATGGGCAGGCGCCCGTGGAGATTTTCCTGGACGACATTGTCGTGCAGCGAAGCGAACGCGCGGGCATGACCGTGGCCAACGAGGGTGCCATCACCGTGGCGCTTGAGACCACCCTTGACGAGGAGCTGGTCTGCGAGGGCTGGGCGCGGGAGATCGTCAGCAAACTGCAGAACATGCGGCGGGAGGCCGGTCTCGAGGTGTCGGACCGGATTCGTGTGGCCTATGAGTTGCCGCCCGAAGGGATGGAAGCCATCCGCCGTTTTGGCGACTATATTGGCAGTGAGACGCTTGCGGTGGAGTTTGCCGCAGGTGTCCCTAAGGGTGTCGAGGAGAGCGAAATCAACGGAATGTGCTGTCGGTTTTGCCTGGAAAAGGTGTTTGTGTGACGGCACGGTCGCGCCACCACGCATGTTGACTGTCTCTTTTTTTGTGGCCGGAGGATATGATGAACTACGAATATATATGCACGGCCTGCAATGCGACGTGGGACACGGACGAGGATAGTGAGAGCGTTCCCTGTCCCGACTGCGGGGGGCGACTCAAGCTTGCGGACCCTGCGGAGGTGGTAGCTATTTCTCCCTCACCACCCTCGCTCGCAACTGCGGGTTTGAAGGTTGCATTGCCTGTCGGAGTGATCGGCAGCACGCCGACTCCCATGGTCCCGACCCCTTCCATAGTGGACACGGGAATGTCTGCAGCTGTAAGCAATGACTTTGTCGAGCAGATGGTGGAGGAACGTCGGCGGAATGCGGAGAGAGAAGCGGAGCTGATTCTCGAGAAGGCCCGCCTCGAAGTGGCGAATGAGCGCAGCGGGCGGTTGGCGAAACTCGAGGAGGAGATTGGCGCACAGCGTGACCAGCAGCGGAAGGAGTTGGAAGGCGAAATCGAGCAGATTCGCCAGAAAGCGGTTGCCGAGGCCGAGGTGGCTGCGCAGGCTCGGGCTGCGGACCTGGTCACCCGGTTGGAAGCGGAGGCGCGAGAGGGCACGGAGAAGATCCATGCTGCTGCCGAAGCGAATGCGGAGGCTTCCAAGAAGAAGCTTCTTGCGGCGGCGAGTAGGCTCAAGGAGAAAAAGAAAGAACTGGATGTTCGGGAACTCGATGTCCAGAAGACTCTTGAGGAGACCAATCGGCGCAAGGAAGAAGCGGAAAAGCAGATTATCGCCCTTGCGGCGAAGGTGAAGGAGAAGAAAGAGTCGGTGGATCGGATTGTCGCCACTGCCAGGAAGGAGGCAGAGGCAATCCTTGCGGAGGCCAAAGAGAGGAAGGCAAGCACGGAGAAGACGCTTTTGGACCTTGCGGGAAAGATCAAGGAGAAGCGTGTTGCCGCCGACAAGGATCTAGCGAAAGCGAAGAAGGACGCAGAGCATCTCATCTCCGAGGCGGAGAAGAAAAAGGGCGAGAGTCTGGCAGAGCTTCAGAAAGTGGCTGCCGAGGCGAAGACGCGCCGTCAGGAGGCGGAGGATCTGTTGAGCAAGGCGCGGGCCGAGGCGCAGGTTCTGAAGGATAAGGTGCCTGAAGGGGACACGGCCAACTCCAAGGGAGCCGCTGCCAAGAAAACCGAGGAAACTGCTGGTGCGATGAATGGAAAGGCACCGGACAAGACGGGGGGGGAGCCTGTAGGGCAGAGCGAGGAGCTGGCGAAAGTGCGCCGGGAACTGGCCAAGGCACAGGAGACGAGCGAACGGAAAGAGAAGGTCACCAGCGAAGCGAAGCAGTCTGCGATGGGAGCAGCCAACGAGGCACACAAACTTCAGTTCTGGATTCTGCGTGTGATCCAGGCGCAGGGCCCGCTCGCGGTGTTCCTCGCCTTGTTCATGGTTAGCAAGACCGCAGGTGCGGCGCGGGGGGGGGCGGTTGTGCTTCTGCTCGTGTCGGTTGCCTTCAGTGGCTGGGGATGGCTTCTCGGCTCGAAGCTGAAGAAATGCATTGATGCACTTTTTGCCTTCTTCTTTCGCGACAAGATGGTTGGCACCGCCGGACAGGGGACAAAATCTGGATTGAACACCACTAGGAACGGAACCTCAGCACAGGCTAGTTCTCGTGTGATGCAACCATCGAGGAACGGCATGTCGGGGAAGTTGGGGAAAAAGGGGGGGACAAAGTTCAAAGGCATCGACAAGAAAAATAAGAATTCTGCGAAGTCCAAGGGCGACGATCCCGGGAAGGGCGACGACCCCAAGAAGGGCGACGACCCCAAGAGTGTTGAAAAAGTGAAGTCTCCGGGTGATGAAAAAGTGAAGTCTAGCGAACTGGACTCCGAGCGGAAGGGCACCGCCTGATCTTCTTCTGCAATGGTTGTCCAGGGCATTCATTCTGTTCGTTGGAAGTGTGCTGGCTTGTGAAAGACATGGGCGGAGTTGTTGACAATGGGTGCTCTGCTTCTGGCATTTTTGGAGCTGATCTTTGTGATGGTCGTGCTTATGCTGTTTCACAGCATTCGCAAGACGGTCGGGTCGGCTTCATTCTATGTGAGCCTTGGCATGTTTTTCGTGCTGGGGCAGATTGTCACTGCCACCGGTTTGATGGTGAACCCCGAGTTGGCCGGCTTCGAGGTGGATCTCGGAAACACCATGCTTCTCTCCCCTGTTCTCGCTTGTCTCTTGATCGTCTATGTCGTTGATGGGACGCAGGAGGCGCAGCGGCTCATCCTGGCATTCCTCACCCTCCTTTTTGGATATTTCTATCTGGCCAACATACTGGCTAGTCATTTCGGGTGGGTGAGCGACATGGCTGCTGCCGACGAATCGACAGCCTACCTGCCAACTATTTTTCTGCGAAGTCGGAGAGCTATACTTGCCTCCTTCGCCGCCCATGCTGTGGACTTCTTCGTCATACCCATCCTTTTTCAGAGCTTGCACAATCGCCGCTGCCGACTCTTTTTCGCGGTGGTGGGAACCTTGGTGATCACGCAGTTGTTCGATTCGTTTGTGTACCAACTTTGCGCCTATCCCGGGATGACTGGTTGGTGGCAGGTCTTGCGTCGAACCTATCTCGCGCGTGCGACTGCCATCGTGCTGCTGGGAGGGATGACGAGTGTGTACATCCACCTTTCGGGCACGGACGAGCCCGGCGCGCGCGGACCCTTCGATATCATTCTCGATTTTTTCGTGGGCTACGGCAAGGCTCGCGAGCTTGAGAGGTACATTCGCGAGTGGGAGGGGCGCTACAGCGTCGTTGTGCAGCAGAGCACCGAGTTCATCTTTATCCTGGATGAGGAGGGGAAGGTTCTCAATGCGAATCGCGCGGCCGTCTCTGGTTTGACCCTGCCCGTAGGAGGAACTGGGATTATTCTGCCCAAGATGGCGTGTACGAACGGTGAACTATGCGATTGGGGGCAGCTCTGGGGGCGCCTCCAGGCCGAGTCGTCGGAAGGCTCGCTCGCGGTCCACCAGGAATGGCATGTGGAGCGCCCCGGCGATGGTGCTGAACTGATCTTGGACGTGGTGGTTTCCTCGGCTCTGCTCAACAAGGAATCCGTGGCGGTGGTCATCGCGCGCGATGTCACGGAAAGGCGTCGATTGGAGGACGAACGCGGAGTGCTCCAGAACCAGCTGATCCATAGCCAGAGAATGGAGGCTGTGGGGCAACTGGCTGGGGGAGTGGCCCACGATTTCAACAATATGCTGCACACGATTCACTGCAGCGTGGAGCGATTGGCGAGACATCTGGAGCTTTCGTCGGAGAGTCGGGCCATCGTGGGCAATATCGAACAGGCTACCAGCCGGGCCACGGCGCTGACTCAGCAACTCCTCGGATTCGCCCGCAAGGGAAAATACCAGGCCACGCGAGTCGAACTCGGTGACATTGTCACAAAGACACACACGCTGTTCGCGCCGGTGACGGCGAAAGCCGTTCGCCTGAAAACCATTGTCGCGCCCGGGCATATGGTGATCAATGCCGATGTGACGCAGTTGCAGCAAGTGTTCATGAACATCCTGCTAAACGCCCACGACGCGGTTCGTGTCCGTGGAGAGGAGGCGAAAATTGTGTTTCGTGTGGAGGCGGTCGCCCACTATACGCCGGGGTGGGATGTGCGTCCCGACATGAAGGACGTCAATCCAGAGGATTTTGTCTGCGTGCGCATCAGAGACAATGGGGACGGAATCCCAGATAGCGTGCTAAGCAATATATTCGACCCGTTCTTCACCACCAAGGAGGTGGGTAAGGGCACGGGAATGGGGTTGGCCATGGCATATGGCTGCATTAGCAATCACCATGGCTGGATCCATGTGGAAACCAAAAACGGCGAGGGAACGGAATTCTTCATTTTCCTCCCGCGTGCGAGTGACTAGTCTCTCGAGACCCTCCACAAAAAGCCTCGCGTCGCCAGCGGTGCCGGCGTAGGAAACAAGCAGGAGTTTAGCATGAGCGTTTTACTGAAAAACGGTCGATTGATCTCTCCGGGTTTTGACCTGAATGTGGCGGGTATCGAAATCGAGGGGGCGCGGATCAAGGCGGTGTATCCCGCTGGTGCCGATCTGCCCGCGTCGGATGCCGTGATCGACCTTGGTGGCAACATGGTCATGCCGGGCTTCGTCGATATCCATTTTCATGGGGGGATGGGGCACGAGGTCACGGATGCGTCGCCGGAGGGCATTCGCAAAGTTGCCGAGGCCAAGCTTTGCGAAGGTGTGACTTCCATGTGTCCCACTACGCTCACCCTGCCTGAGGAGCAACTCGGGGAGACCCTTCGCTGTTTGGCCGCCTATGGCAAGGAGCCGGAGTTCGCCAAGTTCGTGGGTGCTCATTTGGAGGGCCCCTACATCAACTGTGACTGCATCGGCGCCCAGAACCCGGCCTATGTGCGCGCTCCGGACATTGCCGAAGTCCGGCGGCTCAAGACCCAGGCGAATATCGCGATTGTCTCCTTCGCAGTGGAGGTGGAAGGCGGGATCGATTTCACAGAGCAACTGGTGTCGGAGGGAATAACGGCCTCCTGCGGACACACCGCCGCGACCTACGCACAGCTTGCCGAAGCCAAAGCGCGGGGGCTGACCCACCTGACCCATTTCTGCAACCAGATGACCAAACTGCACCACCGGGAGATCGGCTGCGTGGGTGGGGGACTCTATGATGATGATCTGATGCTGGAGATCATCTGTGACAAAATTCATCTCTGTCCGGACATGATCCGCCTGATCTTCAAGCTCAAAGGGTGCGACGGCCTCATGCTGATCACCGATGCCATGTCCGCGACGGGGCTCGAGGACGGAGACTACAGTCTTGGCGGGCTGAGCGTGGTGGTGGCGGACGGTGCCGCGCGCCTCTCGTCCAACGGCGCCCTGGCGGGCAGCACACTCGCGTTCAATGATGCGCTGAGGAATGTGTACGAGGAGACGGGGCTGCCACTGTCGGAACTTGTGAAGACCTGCAGCTACAACCAGGCGGTCTCCCTCGGCCTCGAGGGAATCGGGCGACTGGAACCCGGTTGGACGGCGGACATCGTGGTGCTGGACGATGCGTTCACTCCCGTCGCGGTCTTTGTGGATGGGCAGCGGCGCATCTGAATGGAAGACACAATACTCGCCACTATCGACTCTCCTTGTGACCTTGGGCGCCTTGCCCCCGAGGCGCTTGAGCTTCTGGCAGCAGAGATACGCGACGAACTGTTGCGAATCGTGTCCCGCCAGGGAGGGCATCTCGCCTCCAGCCTTGGTGTGGTCGAGTTGACCATCGCGCTTCTCCGCACTTTCTCCGTCCCGGAGGACCGGATTGTCTGGGACACGGGGCATCAGGCGTACGTGCACAAGTTGTTGACCGGGCGGCGTGAGTTGATGGGCTCTCTGCGTGGAGACGATGGCTGCTGTGGCTTCCTGAATCGAGACGAGAGCGAATACGACGCGTTTGGCGCGGGGCATGCTGGCACGGCCATTTCGGCTGCCTTGGGAATGGCGGCGGCCCGGGACCACCTGGGTAGAGACAACCGAGTGGTTGCCGTGGTTGGTGACGGTGCTCTCGCTTGCGGCAGCTCCCTGGAGGGGTTGAACAACGTCGTGGAGGCCAGCGACGACTTCGTCCTTGTCCTGAATGACAACCGGATGTCGATTTCACCCAATGTCGGCGCCTTGTCACAGTATTTGACCCGCGTGATCGCGAACGAGCGCTACAACCGTTGGCGCCAGCGTCTGTCGGACGCAGTGCGGCGCATTCCCAAGTATGGGGCGACACTGCGGCGAATGATCAAACGCCTGGAGGAAGCAGCCAAGAGCGTGGTGCTTCCGGGTGTCTTGTTCGAGGAGTTTGGACTGCGCTATATCGGGCCGCTGGACGGGCACAATCTTCCCCAGCTTCTGAAGACGTTCCGTGTCGTGCGCAGGCTCAAGGGTCCCATCGTTGTCCATGTGATGACCGAGAAGGGGCATGGCTACCAGCATGCCGAGAACTCCCCCGAAGTCTTCCATGGAACGGGTGGATTCGATGTGGAGTCGGGCATGTGTCTGGCTTCTGGCACTGAGCCCAAGACCAGTTTTTCCGACGAGTTTGGGCAGATTCTCTGCGACTTGGCGTCTGAAGACGAGCGCATTCACGCGATCACCGCCGGCATGTGCGGAGGAACGGGGCTGAAATGCTTCAAGGATCAGTTCGGAACCCGTTTCCATGATGTGGGCATCGCCGAGGAGCATGCGGTTGTGTTTGCGGCTGGCATGGCGACGGAGGGGTTGCGTCCGGTCGTCGCTCTGTATGCCACCTTCATGCAGCGCGCTCTGGACTACGTGTTCCACGATGTCTGTCTGCAGCGGCTTCCCGTCGTGTTCTGTCTGGACCGGGCGGGGATCGTGCCCGACGGTCCGACCCACCACGGCATATTGGACTTGGCCTTCTGGCGCGCCCTTCCAGGGCTGGCGGTGCTGCAGCCCGCCGATGCATCGGATTTGAAAACCATGCTCGCCATGGCGGTGGAAAGAGGCGAACCTGCGGTGATTCGCTATCCCAGAGGCAGTGCGGCCACGCTTGATCTGCCAGAGCGTGCTCCCCTCGAATGGGGGCGTGCCGAGCAACTTCGCGAGGGGGCCGATGTGGCGTTGTGGGGAGTGGGGCGCGAGGTGGTCAGCGCGCTGGAAGTGGCGGATCGCCTGGCGGACCGCGGCATTGCCGCCTCTGTCGTGAACACGCGTTTCTTCCTGCCCTTTGACCAGGAGGCCATGCGGACGCACTTGGACCGTATGCCGGTTGTGGTGATCGAGGATCACTGCAAGGAGGGCGGATTTGGCAGCCTGGTGAGAGACACCTTTGCCGATCTTCCGGGAGCCCGTGTGCTCTCTCTAGGCTGGCCAAGAGAGGTGATTCCGTGGGGCACTGTCCCTGGAATTCGGGCAAAATACAGTATGGATGTCAGTGCTCTCTGCGACACCGTGGAGACGTTTGTGCGCGGAGATGAAAGATGTTCGGATTGAGCACGCATTCGGGAGCGGGGTAGTGTCAAGTAGAAAGTAAATGGCCATGCCCAAAGGACGTGTGGTTTCTCATTTTGCAGTGAAAATTGTCTGACGGGGTTCGCTTTCTTGACACAGTCGCGCGTCGGATAAAGGAGAGAGAGCATGGCATTGGTGGAGGTTGCCAATCTGCGTGTCTGCTACGGACGCACTGTGGCGGTCGATGACATCTCGTTCTCCATCCCAGCGGGTGAGATCTTTGGCTTCATCGGTCCGAACGGCGCGGGCAAGACGTCCACGATGAAGGTGCTGGCGACGCTCATACCCCCGGCCAGCGGGAGTGTGACGATCGACGGACACCGAGTCACCCGCGACCCCTACGCCATTCGGCGCGTCACTGGTTTCATGGCGGACAACCTTGGAGTCTACGAGGATCTCACCGTTGTGGAGTACCTGCACTTTTTCGCGGCAGCGTATCGCATTGTCGGGGAGCCGAGGCATGCCGTTGTGCGTGATGTTCTCGCGCTTACCGATCTGGATGACAAGAAGAATGCGAAAGTCGATTCCCTGTC
>JAGLDW010000347.1 GCA_023145395.1 Lentisphaeria bacterium
CTTTTGGACGAACCGGCTAGCGGACTTGATCCGCGCGCCCGCATTGAGGTCAGAGAGATCCTCAAGGCCTTGCGCGACATGGGGAAGACGGTGCTCATTTCGAGCCATATTCTACAGGAATTAGCACAGATTTGCACCCGGATCGGGATCATCGAGGCGGGGCAGATGGTGGCCACGGGATCGCTGCAGGACATCTATCGAAGCCTGGAGCTGACGCGGACGGTCCATGTGCAGATCAACAACCTGAATGATGAGATGCTTGCTGCGCTCGGAAAGATGCCGGGAATTGTGTCCGCCGAGCATGCCGCCGATCGACTGGTCATCGAGATGAAGGAGCATGAGCTAGCCGTGGAGGATCTGCTGGAACGCCTGCTCGGCATTGGCGCCCGTGTGTTCATGTTCCAACCCGAGGCGATGGACATGGAGACGGTGTTCATGAAGCTCACCGAGGGAAAAACGGCATGAGGCTGCCCCGCATCGCGTCACTCTTCCCCCTGCTTCGCAAGGAGTTGACCGAGACGGCGACCCGGCGGCGCACCTATGTGTGGCGCGTGCTGTGCGTGTGTGCCTTGTATGGTGCCACAGGCTACCTCTTCGCAACCGAAGTGAGTCGCCACCTGAGTCGCAACGGCTCCGTGCTTGCTCTGCTCGGAAAGGGCCGCGATCTCTTCCATCTTTCCGTGATTGCCCTCACCTGCGCCGTTGCCTTGTTCCAACCTGCTCTTGCAGCTGGTTCCTTCACCAGGGAGAAGGAGCGGGGCACCATGACCGCGCTGCTGCTCACGGATATTCGCCCCTTCGAGATGCTGATCGAGAAATACGTGGCCAGCCTGATCCCCATGCTGTCGCTGCTGCTGCTCACCGCTCCGCTGCTGGCCTTTTGCCACATGCTTGGCGGCGTGACCAACGCGGAGTTGTATGGCGTGGTTTGGCTCCTTTTTCTTGCTTCTGCGCAGATTGCGGCCGTGGCGACCATGATGTCCGCATTCTGCACCACCACTGTCGGCGCCTTTGTCACGACCTATGTCGTCTCGATCCTGCTCTACACAATGCAGGGGGTGTTTGTCGGCATTCTGACTATCGGCTGGAGCGTTGCGGGAGTTTCTCCCGGCTCGGGCAACTGGGAAGCCATCCTGGTCGCCGCAGCTTGTCCGTTCGTGTTGTTGATGAACCACCGTGAGTTGACCCTTGGGCTGGGCGAGCTTGCTCTGGTGGCTGTTCCCGCTTTGCTGTCGCTGCTGGTTCCTTTGGCATTTGGGCGCGTTTTCGTGACGAGCCGGGCGTTTGTGGTTTCGCGGAACCGGATCAAAGAGCTGTGGGCTGGTGTAGACGAGTTCGTGAACTGGGTGAACAGCGAGTACGCCGGCGGAATCGTCTTGGTGAAGGACGATCGCCCATTCCCTGAGCTCAAGCCGGTGGCGTGGCGCGAGCTAAGCCGAGGGGGGCAGAACTCTCTGCGCTATCTGGTTCGTATCGCCATCTGCATGGAGCTTCCCGTGCTTGTGTGCGGCTCGGCCGTGGTCGCCTTGACGGTGGACGACGGCGTGCGTGTGTTATTGATGGTGATCGCGGTGCTGCTTTGGATTCTAGCCACGATGACGGTTGTGGTGAAATGTGTCAATGCGATTGCCGCGGAGCGTGTGCGAGGTAGCTTGGAGGCTCTTTTGACCACGCCCATGCGAGGAGCGGAGATTCTTAGCCAGAAACTGCAGGGCGCGCGTATTTTTCTCTGGCTGGTTCTCGTGCCATTCGTGACCCTGGCGCTACTGAAGATCGCGGTCATCGCCAAGCCATTCCGCAAGTTTGCCGACAGCCTTCTCTGGGGGAGCGACGCACTGCCGGCTTTTCTTTTCGACAGCAGCCTCTGCCAGCGTCTTTCCTACTTGGCATTGTCCAGTCTTTGCGTGTTGCTGTACCTCGGTACATTCGGCTGGATCGGACTGTGGGCTGGCTTGGTGATTCGCAATCGCCTGCGGGCGATGCTGAGTGCATTGGGGATCATCGTGGCCTGGAATGTGCTCCCCCTCGCGGCCTTCGCCTTGGAGGGGACGAGCTGGGTGCGGCAATGGGCACTGGTCAGGTGGTTCGTTGCGGCGCTCATCACCTTGGCGCACGCGACCTGTCCCCTGTTCAATCTGATCATTGTGGAGAGCGGAGAGCACCCCATGGGTTGGGACACGCTGGGCGTGATGACGATGATCCTGAACGTCGGCGTCTCCTACTTCATCCTCTGGCAGTTGCGCGAGTACTGCATGAGAAACGCCGATCGCCTCCTGGGGCGAGTGCCTGAGCCGCGGTGATTGCGTGCGTGGCCGTCAGATACCGCTCAGTCGCTTGGCGTCGCAATGAGATATTCGCTCAGGATCACAGTGTTCCTGCGTAATGGTCAGCACGAAAAGTTCTTTGCATTTGCCCTTCAGAGTCTGCGGAGTTCGCAGATCTGGGTGGTTCCGGTGAGTTGCTCGCGGACTTGGATCCTCCAGGGCGCGTCGCCGGGGATGTCGGTGGCGGAGAAAAGGAGCGTTGCGCGCCCGTTGCGCAGGAGCAGGCTTTGGCTGTGGTCGTCCTCGGTGCCGTCCGGGCGCAGGATGCGGACGGAACAGGGCACGGGAGAGCGGAAGCGTCTGCCCTCGTCATCCTTGGCGTGGATCTGGAGCTCCACGGCGCGGAACGTGTCGTTGCTCTTCCTGGTGGCTCTCGCCTCGAGGGAAATCTGACCGAAGCGTTGCTTGCAGAAGGCTAGAATCACCCCTCCTGCCGCAGGCAGATCAATAGTGGCGCTGGCTCCGGGCGCACCTTTGAGGGGGCGAGAACGAGTGAGGTCGTAGGCGGCGGTCCAATCCGTGTCTGGCAGACCGATTCTGACTGTCTGCGCCTGACCCGTTTCACGCACCTTTTTCCATTTTCCCAGCAGAGGACCAGGGACACGCAGATCGTTGACAGCGACGAGGTAGCGCGTGTCATCCAGTTCAAGCTCGTTCACAGTGAACGCTCCGGGCTGGGGTATGGGCCGCAACGCCTTGCTGCACCCTAGTGCCTCTAGTGCCTGATGAAGGTGTGCCGCCGCCCACTCCGGGATCGGGGTCGCACCGGGGACGAACTTTGCGAACTCCGCATCCGCAAGCACGACTCCACCCTTGTCCGCAAAATCCCGGACTGCCGCAAACGCGTTCTCGGGGAGCACACGGACGGCAGGCAGGACGAGCGCTTCGTACTGGGCCAGTCGGGCGCGGGTGCAGTCCTCGTCGTAGAGCACGTCGTGGGGCAAGCCCGTGGCGGCGAGGGCGATTGCTCCCGGCCCATGGGCATGCGCGGACCACCAGCGCTCGGTGCTGAAGACCTCGCTGGCCAACGATTTGACGATGGCAATGTGGCGTGGGGCGTTCTCCCATCGGCGGATCAGCTCGCCATAGGGGGTGAAAAGGGTCTCGTCGAGCGTGTGGAACGCTTCGAACGCACCCGCATGCCAGAGATGCGGCCCGCCGCGAATTTTCATCGACCTGGCTTTCTTGCGTGCTTCGTCCCAGCTGAGGTCGCCGAAAAGTTCCTGGGCCTTTTGCGGAGTCAGCATCTTGCCTGGGCCGAAGACCAGCTGCCAGCCCCAGTAGGTCATCATGTCGATGGGGCGCGCGCAGGCTAGCCAGGTGGCTTCGATCATGATGTCGCCCGGCGGAGTGCTCGAGAACGGGGCGGCGGTGCCGGCTTTGAAGAGGAACTGGGGCATGCCGGTGGGCTTCATGGAAAGATCTTGGCAGATGGTTGCGAGCGCCTCCTGCACGGGGATCATCGCCAGCGGGTTCTGCACGTAGACCCACTCCTGCGCGTACCGCATTTTGCGGTAGCGTCGGATGCTGGGTCCGCGCAGCATGGGGTCGAAGAGAGGCTGGATGCCGGGCACCTTGGCACGAAAGATGTCAGCGAGGGCGTCGTTGAAGGGGGCGAGCGCCTGCTCGCGATGCCACCATTGTGTATAGGCGTACAGTGGGTTGCTCGCCCGGATGGTGCCTGCGGCGGGCTGGAATGGTTGCGGAAGGTGCTGGGGGCAGAGCAGGTTGAAGGGACGGAGAACTGGCTGTCGCCGCCCTGTGCGTGAACTCTCTTTCTCCGCGATGCCAGCTTCGGCAGCCTCGATGGCCTGAGGACCGAACTGTTCAATCAGCGCCTTGTCGAGGGGCCATTGCGCAAGGTCGAGCCCGAAGCGCTCGCTCGCGTGTTCGAGGCTGGCGGGGGAGAAGTCCATGGACGCATGCCATTCGGTGTTGATCAGCGCCATGAGCAGAAAGGGGTGTCGATGCGCATCTTCGATCCGCTGAGTGGCGTGTGCGAATGCGGCTTCGCGAACGGCGGAGTTCGCAAGAAACACCGCTCCCGGTTTGGCGTCGGGGCGGATGGTGCGCCAGCTCTCGGGCGCGTCCAGAGGGGGGGAGGCTCGTTCGGAGAAGCGCCACATGCCCCAGAGTCCGCGGCGCACGTGCAGGCGTTCCGCGCGCATGTCCGGATGGCTGCTGTTGACTGTTCCGCCTGCCGCCGCGAACTCCGCAAGCTTGTCGGACGGGACGTTCCAGCCCACGACATGGAAACGATCGCGCAGCTTGGCGGGTCCCACGCGGAAGGAGACGCGGGACGAGGCGGTGCCGCCGGGCGTGGAGAGCAGCAGTTCGTGGAGCCCGGAGAGAAGGCCAGCAGGTTGGACGCGGACCTCGATCGTGTCCGCGCTATACCAGCGAAGCTTTCTGTCTAGAACCGTTTGCTTGTCGATGCACACTTGGAGTGGTCCACGCCCGTGAACGGGTAAGCGCGCAGAGCCGTTTCGCTCCTCACGCCCGTAGGCACGGCGGAAGGTGGATGTATCGACCGAGAGTTCCGGGTAGGCGCCTGCCAGGATGTTCGGGTTCGCGGCCAATGCCGCCACCTGTTCCGCAGTGAGAGGCGTGTCGAACACGAGGAACTCGTCCATGGCGGCGTTGGCGCCCGTGCTTCGCGCGAAGGTTCCGAGGTCATCGGTTCCGATGCCTAGCAGATAGCCCTTGTCGATCATGGTCTCAAGGTTCGGCAGGGGAGGGGCATCCAGCGCGAGGTGTGCTTGTTGTGTTCCGTTGAGGTAGGCGGAAGCCGACTGCGCATTCCAGACGAGCGTGATGTGGGACCATTCCTGACGGGGAATGCGACCGAGTTCAAGGCGTTTCTTGCCGAGTGTGGCACGCACGCTGTCATCGCTTCTCTTTTCAATCCGGAGGGGCACTGTCCATCCCGCGCCGACGGCCACGTAGGTGCTGAGGGTGGTCTGATCGAGCGGTTTCACCCAGAAGGCGATGGTGCCACCCATTGGTTGGAAGGTTTCGGGTAGGATGGGTACGACGATTCTCTCCAGATGGCGATGCGTTCGCCCAGGTATCCAGCTGGAGGGCGTCTGGCGATTGTGATAATGCTGCGCAGCCTGCTCGAGCATCGCTCTGGAGAGGAGAACGGATGTCTGTCCGGCCAGTTCCAGGCGCATGCGGACCGTCGGGCTGGCGTCCTTGGGTAGTTTGAAGCGCACGAACAGTCGTTGCCACTCGTCGTTCTTCGCGGACACGGCGGTCTCGGCGCCAAACGTGTGTTCTCCGCACAGGACCGATAGCCTGATGCTCCCCCCAGGCGAGGCGAGGCGCACATGCACGGAGGCGATATGAAACTCGGCGCGGTGGGGCAGGGGGGTCTCGGGAGAGAGGAGTGTGGCTGGCTTGAGCGCGGTCGCAAGCAGAGTCGCACGGTCTGTTCCTCCCAGAGTGCTCCGTTTGCAGAGAAGCCTGTCGCTGGCAACCCAGGCGCTTGGCTCGAGATCCGCCGCCGACGCGCTGAGCCAGTTTGTGGTGCCGCGCTGGCCCCACTGGTAGTGTCCGCCCTCCAGGAGAATGGCCTCGTGCTCTCTGCCGACGACAAAGCGTGGCTGGCCATTCCCGACAAGGGCACCGTCCGGGAGCATGGCTTTCGAGTCGCGGGAGAACGGCAGTGGCTCGCGCCGTAGTGCGCCGTAGCGAACCCAAGCGCGCCCCTCCTCGCGATCCATGGGCGCATGAACGAGAATGTGTGCCAGGGGAAGCATCGTCTGAGAACCGGCTGGCGTCTCCAGGATAGTGACTAGCAGAATAAGCGCACACAATGCATCTCTCATTGGCTGTGTCTCCGTTGGTAGCGTTTTCTGAGTTGAGCCTGGCTACGTGCCTAGCACGCCAACTGCTGGTCCCTTAGGGGGGGGGATTTGGTCCAGTCAGATCATACATACTGATACTCGGAGACGCAAGCGCGCCTGACGTGGGAGGGAAGCCAGCCGGCCTGGCCATATTCTTTCTTCGCATTCCAGTGGACACAAATGGACCAACGACTATATTCCCCCTTCGCCAGAGAGTGGCGGATCCCTATGGGCCAGCTTAGCTCAGTTGGTAGAGCACTTGATTTGTAATCAGGCGGTCACCCGTTCGAGTCGGGTAGCTGGCTCCATAAAACATATTCAGCCCCAGTAGCTTATGACACAAGCTTCTGGGGCTGTTTTCTTGTGTGAAAGGCCAATCACACCTCTATCACACCTTTCCCCAGCCTCGGGGTGATCTCCCGTCTGCGCGCCCACATTGCCTCGGCCCCAGCGTGACGCCAGATCGGATGGCCAGTGTGATGACGAAGAGGAGCACGACCGCCAACGTTGCTGGCTTCCTCTTTTCGAGATTTGCCTCCCCTGCAGTCAGGCAGTTCACGCGAATGGGCAGAGCCCGGCTGTGGCACGGCCGTGCCGCTGAGAGCAGATCGGGTCGTGCCGGCCGTGCGGCTCTCACTGGCGGCGAAGCAACATCCGCCTCTGGCTCGCGCAGGAATCACTCACAAGCAGAACCCTTGGAGATTGCGGTGTACGAGTGTAGGCCCGATCGCGTCAGCCCTGCGAGCGGCACAGGTTGGTCTCTGTCCCGCGGGACGCCGCTGCTCGACAGGCTCTGGTGAGTCGAGGCTCTCGGTGTCCAGAGCAAATGCCGCGACCCCGGTCGTTCCCCATCCTCTTCCCCCCGAATCGTGCCCCGCGCCAGCGGTAGCCACCGTTTCCGGGTACGGAGAGCCGGGCGAATGCCCAGCGCGTGCCCGGAAACAGCCAACGTGAGGTCTGGGGAGTTTGAACTCCCCGCAGGGTTAGGGGCGGCACCCGATGTGGCGCTCGCCCTCACCAAAAAATCGACTGTCTACCAGAGTTCACTCGCTTTGTGTCTGACTGCGGCACGACCGTGCCGCTTAGGG
>JAGLDW010000348.1 GCA_023145395.1 Lentisphaeria bacterium
ATCAGGTGGCAGGCCACAAAGTGGCCGCCGCCAACATCCCGCAGTTGAGGCACCTCGGCCCGGCACTGCTCCACACATCTCGCGCAGCGGGGATGGAAGGCACAACCCGGAGGCAGATCCGACGGGTCGGCCACCTCGCCTGTCAGCACCGCCTCCGCCTTCACCTGTGGGTCCGGTTCAGGCACGGACGCCAGCAACGCCTCGGTATAGGGATGCAGCCGGTTTTTGTACAGTTCGCCCGTTTTGGCAAGCTCCACGATGTGTCCCGCATACATCACGGCCACACGATGGCTGATGTGTCGCACCACGGACAAGTCATGGGCGATGAAGAGATACGTCAGACCCAGCTTCTGCTGCAAATCCTGCAATAAGTTCAAAATTTGGGCTTGCACCGAGACGTCGAGCGCGGAGACTGGTTCGTCGCAGATCACCAGTTCCGGCTGCAGGGCAAGCGCACGGGCGATGCAGATGCGTTGGCGCTGTCCTCCGCTAAAGGCGTGCGGATAGCGCTGCAGAAACTCGGCCTTGAGGGAGACCTCCTCCGTAAGCTCTCCCACCCGTTCCCGGATCTGCTTCCTACTGAAGCCCATGGCGCGCAGTGGCTCTCCAATGATGTTCATCACGGACATGCGTGGATTCAGCGACGAGAAAGGATCCTGGAAAATCAGCTGCATGTGACGTCGGAACTGGCGAAGTTTTTCGCCCTGTAGTTCTCCGACGTCGGTTCTTTCGTCGTCCAGCGTGATGTGAATGCTGCCGGCAGTGCGCTCGATCAGGCGCAGAATCAGCCGTCCAGTGGTCGTTTTCCCGCAACCGCTTTCGCCGACAAGGCCAAGCGTTTCCCCCGCGTCGATGTGAAAGCTCACCCCATCGACAGCCTGCACCCGCCCCACTTCGCGTCGGAGAAGACCAGCTGTGACGGGAAAATGTTTTGCCAGATTTTGGACTTCAAGCAGGGGCATGTTCCGTGCACTCTTCGGTTGTGGGCTTCGATCCAGAGTCTGTCGTTCCGGCAGAAAAGAGGTGGCAGGCCACGGCGTGGTTCGGTGCCACGTCCACGAGTTCCGGCGGCTCGCCACAGTCGCACGTTCCCGCGATGAATTTGTCACAGCGCGGGTGGAAGGGACAGCCTTCGGGAGTGAAGAAGGGATCGGGCACGGAGCCACGAATGGAATGAAGTCGTGTGCCCTCGTTCTGGTCGAGGCGGGGAATGGAGGCCATCAGGCCGAGCGTGTAGGGATGCAGGGGTTTGGCAAAGAGAGTGGGGGTATCCGCTTTCTCCACCACCCGCCCAAGATACATGACCACCACGTGATCGGCCACCTGGGCAATGACGCCGAGATCGTGGGTGATCATCATCACCGCCATCTGCAATTCGCTCTGCAGACGACGGATCAGGGTGAGGATTTGCGCCTGAATGGTCACGTCGAGGGCGGTGGTGGGCTCGTCCGCGACCAGCATCCGGGGTTTGCAGCACAGTGCCATGGCGATCATGCAGCGCTGGCGCAGCCCTCCCGACAGCTCATGCGGGTAGGCGTCCACGCGCCGCTCCGCCATGGGGACCTGGACCAGCCGCAGGGTCTCGATGGCGATGTCCCGCGCTTCCTTCCGGGTCGCCGTCCGGTGCAGTCGAATGGACTCCACAATCTGGTTCCCAATGGTATGGACGGGAGAGAAGGAGGTCATGGGCTCCTGAAAGATCATGGCGATATCCGCGCCGAGGATGCCACGCATCTCCTTGCCGTTCGGTTTCAGGGACGACAGTTCGAGTGGTGTGCCCCCCGGCTCGCGAGGCGCCAGCAGAACCTGGCCACCCGTGATCGTGGCCTTGGGCGGGAGAAGTCCCATGATCGCTTTGGCCGTGATGCTCTTCCCGCAGCCGCTTTCTCCCACCACACCCAGCGTCTGGTTTGGGCGCACTTGCAGACTGACGCCGTTGACGGCGCGCAACACTCCCTCGCGCAGATGGAAGTGCACATGCAGGTCGGTTACGTCGAGCAGAAAGTCCAAGTTCGCCTCTCCTGTCGGGCCTTTAGTTCTCACATTTTGGATTTCAGATTGTT
>JAGLDW010000349.1 GCA_023145395.1 Lentisphaeria bacterium
GCGTCGTAACACGTTGGCTCATAAGATCTAAAATCCAAAATCGCAAATCCAAAATGTGAGTTAGTTCTTGTACGGATCGGCGGCGTCGCGCATGCCGTCGCCAAGGAAATTGAAAGTGAGCACGGTGACAATCACAAAGAGCACGGGGAACATCAACCAGGGGTAGAGCGCCACGGCATTGACATTCTGCGCGTCCTGGAGAAGCACACCCCAGCTGATGGTGGGTGGGCGCAAGCCAAGGCGTAGGAAGCTCAGCGAGGTCTCCGCCAGGATCATGCGGGGGATGGCGATGGTCACGGTGACGATCAGGTGGCTCATGAATCCCGGCACTAGGTGACGGAGAATGATGGCGGTCTCCCTCGTTCCCGCGACTCGGGCGGCCATAGCGTAGTCCTCTTCGCGCAGCGCAAGAATCTTTCCGCGCACCACGCGCGCCACTCCGGTCCAGCCGATGCAGGCCAGGATGACCGTCATACAGAAGTAGACGCGAAGCTGCCCCCAGGTTGGAGGCATGGCGGCCGATAGCGCCAGCCACAGGGGGATGGTGGGGAACGAGCGGAGTATCTCGATCAGCCGCTGGATCAGGGTGTCCGTCAATCCACCGTAGAATCCCGAGATCCCGCCAATCAGAATGCCGAGCACCAAACTTAGGGTGACTCCAATGAGGCCGACGGACAAACTGACGCGACTGCCGTAGATGATGCGGCTGCATAGATCCCTGCCAAGCTTGTCCCCTCCCATGAAATAGACCTTGTCTCCCTCGCCGCCGACTCCCACGAGATGCCGGCGCATGGGGATCACGGTCCAAAGCCGGTAGGGATCGCCCTTCGCGAAGAAGCGCAGCGACAGCGGGCGAGTCTGGTCGAGCGTATAGCTCAACGCCAGTGTCTCCGGGTCTTTGTGACGGACGACAGGGTAGACGAAGGGCCAGCGCGGGCGTCCTTCGTGAACAATCCGGACGCGCTGCGGCGGACAGAGCTTCCGTTCGATGTTCCGTCCCGTCGGGGCGTTGGGCGCCACGAACTCGCAGAACAGGGCGATCAGGTAGAGTCCGGCGGCAAAGTACAATGCCAGGTGGGCGAGGCGATGATCCTTGAAGCGGATCCACATCAGCCTCCACTGACTAGCCATGTATAGGTCCGTGGCGTCGTTCTTCGCGGTCGTGGATTTGTCCTTGGTGTCTGTCATTTCGCAATCACGAAGCCTTGCCTTCGAAACGGATGCGTGGGTCCACCCAGGCCAGAAGAATATCGGAGATGAGAGTGCCGATGACGGTGAGCACGCTGAGCATCAGAACGAAGCTGCCAGCGAGGTACATGTCCTGATTGAACAGCGCCGTGAGCATCAGCGGTCCGGTGGTCGGTAGGCTGAGCACCATGGAGACAATCACGGAGCCGGAGACAAGGGCGGGAAGCATCCAGCCGATGGTGCTGACGATGGGGTTGACAGCGATGCGGACCGGATACTTGAGCAGCAGCTTGAGGGGCGAGACTCCCTTGCTGCGCGCCGTGACGACGTAGGGCATCTCCAGTTGGTCGAGCAGGTTCGCGCGCACTGTGCGGATCATGCCCGCCGTGCTGCTGAGCGCCAGAACAAAGATGGGAATCCAGACGTGTTTGAGAAAATCGAGGTATTTTGCCCAGGTCCAGGGCTGCCCGACGAACTCGTCGCTGAGCAGGCCTCCCACGCTGATGCCGAACTTGGCATAGGCAAAGTACATGACCACCAGCGCGGTGAGAAAGGGGGGAGTGGCCATGCCGATGAAGCCGAAAAATGTGAAGAGGTAGTCGAAGAACGTGTATTGGTGAACGGCCGAATAGATGCCAATGGGGATGGCGATCAGCCAGGTGAGCAGGATCGTCGCAAGCGCGATGGCGATGGTCAGAGCCAGACGTTCCCAGATGAGCATGCCGACAGGTTTGCGCAGGGCGAAGGACTGCCCGAAATCCCCCTGAACGACGCCGGAGATCCACTTCCAGTACTGCACGGCAAAGGGGCGATCCAACCCGTAGCGCATGCGCA
>JAGLDW010000035.1 GCA_023145395.1 Lentisphaeria bacterium
GCGTTGGCAATGCGCGTGACTCGTTTTTTCCCCACGAAGTGAACTGCGTGCCAGCGTTCGGCGGCAGCTTGGGAGTTTGGGACGATCTGCTTTGCTCCATAGCTACAGAGGATGCGCAGGATGTTGGCAATCTGGCCTATGGGGGGACTGCCGATGCTGCCTGGGTTCCAAGGCCCTCTATTGCGCTCCCCGAGAATCCAGGGGACACGCTGCAATGGCGCGAGAACCGACACATACAGTTCGATGGGGGTGGACCAAACCTGAACCAGATCGGGCTTCACATCCGCGAGCAGGTGTCGGATGCGGGCGAAGAGCCGGGGGTCAAAGGCGTTGGCGAAGTGTTCGAGCACGTGGATTGTCGCGCCCGTGTCACGCAGGGCCGGAAGATTGTCTCCCCGCTCATAGAGGAGCGCGACATGGGTGTCCAGCCCCTTTCTCACAAGTTCGCCGGCGAGACAGACAAGCTGCGCCTCGGCACCGCCGCCAGCCATGCTCGGGATGATGTGGAGTATGCGCAAAAGCGTGTTGCATCCAGTGCCGACCCTTAGTGTACATCGCAGGCAAAAAACTATAGTCTGCGCCCATTGCAGTTCAAGGATCTGCGACCGCGCCGCCGGGAACTGCTCTTCGGCGCTATGTTGCGTCTGTGGCGTGGCGCGTGCTGGCCAACTGGCCGTCAGGCGTGCCCGGCTGGTCCCTGCGCGAGTGATGTCGCGTAGAAGTACGGAACAACGGGAGTGTGAAATCCATGCGTGCATTGGTGCAGCGAGTGCTCGGAGCCTCGGTCACGGTGGCTGGCGAAGCGGTCTCGTCCATCGGTCCGGGACTGCTGATTCTGCTGGGAGTCCGAGAAGGGGACACGGAGGCGGAAGCAGCGTTTCTCGCGGATAAATGCGCCAATCTGCGTATTTTCGAGGATGCGGACGGGAAGATGAATCTCTCCGCTCTGGAGATTGGCGGCGAACTGCTGGTGGTCTCTCAGTTCACGCTGTACGGCGACTGTCGAAAAGGACGTCGCCCGAGTTTTGTGCAGGCGGCGCGGCCCGAGATGTCGGAACCTCTCTACAAACGGTTTGTCCAGCTATGTGGGGAGACGGGCCTGTCTGTGAAAACAGGCGAGTTTGGGGCGAATATGAAGGTTGAGCTGATCAACGACGGTCCTGTGACCATTCTCGCGGAAAAGGAGGCGAGTTGAATATGGATACGAGAAAGCGGAAACAATGCGGGGACGGATGCCATGACGCCCCGCGGGAAAAATGGAATGCGGAAACGGCTCGGCGAGTCACGTCCGCCGTCTGCGACAGCTATGGCGACGAACAGGGCATCAACCACATTGATGGCGGGAATCTTCCCGAGCGCAATGAAATCGTCCGGATTCTAGGGCAAATCCTGGAGCTTCTCTTCCCCGGCTACACGGGGGACCACACGCTGCGTCGCGCCACCATGGAGTTCACCATCGGGAAGATTGTGGACGATGTGTTCGAGACCTTGAGCGAGCAAGTGCGCCGGGCGCTTGCGTACCGCTGCAAGATCGAATGCTGCGAAGGATGCGACTGCGTGCGCCAGGCCGAGGACGTGGTCGTGGCTCTGCTCGAGCGTCTCCCGGAGCTTCGTGCCATGCTCAAGGCCGATGTGCAGGCGGCACTGGACGGAGACCCCGCGACGAAATCCACGGACGAGATCATCATCGCCTATCCCGGTCTAAAGGCGATCGCCGTCAACCGCATCGCCCACGAACTATACGCAGCGAAAGTGCCCTTGGTCTCCCGTGTGATGAGCGAGTACGCCCACACAGTCACGGGTATCGACATCCATCCGGGAGCGACGATCGGGAAGAGTTTTTTCATCGATCATGGCACTGGGGTCGTGATCGGAGAGACCTGTGTGATCGGGGAGAATGTCAAGATCTATCAAGGCGTGACTCTCGGAGCGCTGAGTTTTCCAAAAGACGCCTGTGGACGCTTGATCAAGGGTGCCAAGAGGCACCCCAACATAGACGACAACGTGACCATCTACGCGGGTGCCACCATTCTGGGGGACATCACAGTGGGGCACGACTCGGTGGTGGGGGGCAATGTCTGGCTGACGGAGCCCCTGGCACCGTACTCGCAGGTGACTGTGGCAGCGCCCGAGTTGTCCATCCGCCAACGGCGCAAGCCCGGCGGGAAATAGGCGAGTGTCGAAGACGCGTGTTTCGGGGTGTTGTCCGCCGTGGCAGCAAGGACTGGATCAGTAGACCTTGATCATGCGCACCACGGCTCTGGCGCTGTCGGGAGCGGACTCGGGGAAACGGGCTGACAC
>JAGLDW010000350.1 GCA_023145395.1 Lentisphaeria bacterium
GTAGTCCCCCGGCGGAAGCTGGATCAGGGTGAAGGACACGATGCTGACGATCAGCAGCGTGGGGATCATGATGAGGACCCGACGGAGGATAAAGGAAATCATGGGGTGTTCTCCCCAGCGTGGTTGTCTGCGCGAAGGAAAAACTGCTCGGGATGAAGGTATCCGGGCGCCATCAAGCGATAGTCATGAATCATGGAGGAGGGGAAGTTTCCCATGCGGTCGGAGACGATGGTCAGGTCGCGCTTGTAGACGATGCCAACCATGTAGCACTGTTCGACCCACTGTCTGAGTATGCTCTGGCCAAGCTGCCGCTTGTGCGACTCGTTGTTGGTGGTGTGGCTCATCTCCCGGTAGATGCCGAGGAGATGTGCGAACTCCGCAGTCGGCTCTTCGCCGGACCGCCCCTCCCGCGCGACCCAGCGTCCGTAGGCGGGTGCGAAGTACGTGCCATCGCGAGTAGGCACGTACCAGCCGGGATCCACAGCCCAGTGTATGCCCGCAATCGCATAGGCCCAGAAGTTCGTGTTGCCGTTGCGCGCCTGCATGGCGCTGAGCGTGCGTGCGTCGCTCTTGACCACGAAGCGCAGGCCGACTTCGCGCCAGTACTCGGCCACGAGCTGCCACAGTTCGGGGCCGGTGCCCGTCTCTGCGGGATAGTAGTTGAGGATCTGCAGGAAGGGTTTTCCGTCGGGCATGCGGCGTATTCCTCCGCGCCCTTTCTTCAAGCCCGCTTCGTCCAGAAGCCGATTGGCCAAATCCGGATCGTATTGGGTGTTTGGCTTGGCGAATTCCGGCAGGTAGTAGGGATCGAACTCGCTGGAGACGCCATTGCTGGGAACAGCCAGGCCGGAGTAGATCAGTTCGATCAACTCGGGTCGGTTGATGGCTACCGAGAGCGCTCTGCGAAAGCGGACATCGCAGAGTACGGGCCTCATGTCCGGGTCTTTACTGCTATTGTTGAGGTAGATGACCGTGGCGGTGGGATTTGGGTCGGCTAGCACCCGGTATTTCCCTTTTTGGCGGTTGCGCATGAAGAGGGTGAACTTCGAACTGTCGATGTAGCGGGCCTGCATATCCACACCACCCGTCATCGCCTTCAAGTTCAAGACCTCCTTGTTTTGCAGGATGATCGTGCCGATACGATCGATATAGGGGAGTTGATTGCCGGCCGTGTCCACTTTCCAGTAGTAGGGATTGCGTTCCACCAGCAACCGGGTGGCGGGAGGAGCCACCACGATCTTCCAAGCCCGCAGTGTGGGCCGTTCGGTGTTGTCGTGGATGTTCGCCCTCTGCCAGAAAAGCTGGCTCCAGAGGTCCAATCCCTCTTTGTCCGCCTCTTTTTCCAGGCTCTCCTTGGATTGGTAGTGGATGTGAAACTGCTTCAGATAGTGCTTGGGAAAGAGTATCGAGTGGCCCCGATAGCAGAGCGTCTCCAGAAAAATGCCATTTGGCTTCTCGAAGTGAAAGGAGACGCTGTACGGATCGTCCGAACTAACCGTGAAACGCCCGCCCGCCGGAGACAAATAGCTTGGAAAAACGGGGGTGAGGTCCTTGTTTCCGACCACGTCCTCGAACCAGAACATCAGGTCCTCCGCCGTGAAGGGATGCCCATCGGACCATTTCAATCCAGGGCGGAGATGGAGCACACAGGTGCGGCCATCATCCCGTACCTCCCAGCTTTTGGCGAGACTGGGAACGGGATGCCTGCCTGTACGGTCCCAGCGAACGAGCGGCTCGTATCCCAGGCGGGAGCCGAGAAGACTATCGGACGGGGAGACTCCTAGTCGCCGCCAGGTTCCTCCGTACACCCCCACCTCCGCCACGGGCTCAACCACTTGGGGCGAGTCGGGCAGACGTTCGTGCACAGGAGGCAGGTCGCCGGCGGCGACTCGGGCCGCCAGCATGGGCGCCTCGCGATACGAAGGCGCAGGGGTGGCTTGGCCGGAGAGCATGCCGACGAGCAGTGGCAAAAGCACCGCAGCAAGCCGGAAGAATGGCTGTCTTGTGTATGGTTGCATGTAAACAGAAGGGGCCGAGCCGGGCCGTCGCTTCCTCTTTGAGTCTGAATGCTTCGTGAATGCCAGTTCTAAAACGGTAGTTGCTCGATCGCAGATGGCAAGGGCAGAGGTCGCAGAACATCGTGCTCGGATTGCATCCCGCACCCCACTCCCTACATTAGTGGTCGCGCGGAAAACCTGAGTTTTCGTGCAGGCACTACAGTAGCACATCCGAGAAGAACACCAGAGTCGCATGTGCCTGAATCCGTCAGCAGCCAGGAGATTGGGATATGTACCGGATTGGAAAGAAAGAGGTCGAAGCCGTCGAGCGCGTCCTTTGCAGTGGAAAGGTCTTCCGCTATGGCGTTGGTGGAGAATGCACGCGCTTCGAGAGGCGCTACGGAAAATACGTGGGGGTGGAACATGTCCTCATGACCTCCAGCGGCACCACCGCCCTCACCGCCGCGATGGTGGGGCTTGGCATCGGTCCCGGCGACGAGGTGCTCGTCCCCGCCTGCACCTACATCGCCAGTGCCATCGCCATTGTCGCCGCCGGCGCCATTCCGGTCATTATCGATGTGGATGAATCCATCACCATCGATCCCGCCGCGATCGATGCGGCCGTCGGGCCGCGTACCAAGGCTGTCATGCCCGTTCATATGTGGGGTCTGCCCTGCGACATGGACCGCATCATGGCTGTCGCCAACAAGCATGGACTGCTGGTCATCGAGGATGCCTGCCAATGCGTGGGCGGGGGCTACAAGGGACGCAAGGTCGGATCCATTGGACACGCTGCGGGGTTCAGTTTCAACTTCTTCAAGAACATGACCTGCGGAGAGGGGGGAGCCGCCGTCACCAACGACGGCAGCGCCGTCGCGAGGATGGGCTGCATGACGGACTGCTGCAAATTCTACTGGACCGACCGCGAGACGGACGAGAGTCTGTTCAGCAGCAACGGTTCCCGCGCCAGCGAAATCGAGGGGGCGATCCTCAACTGCCAGTTGGACCGTATCGACGGCATGATCCACCGGATGCGCAAGATGAAGAAACGGGTGCTAAAAGAAACGGCCGACTCCGGCATCGTCCCCATCAAGGCGAACAGTCTCGACGACGAATGCGGGACGCATGTCATGTTCGTTCTGCCCACGCAGGAGCAGGCAACAGCCTTCCGGGACTTGAGCGGATGCGGGATCGCAGGTCAGACGGGGCGCCACGTGTACACCGAATGGGATCCGATCTTCGCCCACAGCGGTGCTCCGCATCCGGCGCTCAATCCCTTCAAGATCAAGGAGAATAGCGAGTGCCGCATGGACTACCGCAAGGACATGTGCGCCAAAAGCCTGGACATCCTCAACCGAACGGCCATGTTCGGGTTGCATCCCGACCGCAAACGCAACGATGTGACGAAGTTGATCCGCACCATCAACAAGGCGGCCAAGGCCGTTCTCTAGCTCCCTTTCCCCCAAGGGTCCGCGCGGAAATAACTTCA
>JAGLDW010000351.1 GCA_023145395.1 Lentisphaeria bacterium
CTGCGTCCCTTTTGCCCCCTGATTTCGTTACTTCACTCGGGACACACCTTGAGGTGTGCCCACTCGCTCGCGCCTCGTCAGGAAGCAAAATGAACAGCAGCAAAATGTGAAGAACTTTTCGCGCGCACCCTAAATATAGAGATTTCTCCGTGCCGTCCCCAAGCACAAACCATCAGACACGACAGAATCGACTTGCCATCCGCACCCCCGAAGGCATCGAGTTCTCCTTTGCCACAGCTGGACCCGGACTGCGCTTCCTCGCTTGGATGATAGATCTTCTCATGATCCTGCTCCTGCAGATGATCATCGGACAGGCCTTGAGTATGGGAATGGTCATCGCGCCGGACTTCTTTCTCGGCATCATGGCTGTCCTCTACTTCGTGCTGTCCATCTCGTACGGGATTCTCTGCGAGTGGTTGCTGGGCGGTCAGACCGTGGGGAAAAGGCTGCTGCGCCTGCGGGTGATCGATGTCCAAGGACTACCGCTGCGATTCTCCCAGGTGGCAATCCGCAACCTGTTGCGCGCGGTCGATCTTCTTCCCGGCATGTACTTGGTGGGGGGCCTGTGCTGCGTTCTCACACGCAACGACCAGAGGCTCGGGGACATCGCGGGGAACACGACTGTGGTGCACCTCCCCGAACTTGGAGTTCCAGATCTGACGCAGATTGGCGCTGCGCGTTTCAACTCGTTCCGAGAGCATGGACACTTGGCAGCTCGCCTGCGCCAAACTGTGTCTCCCGTGGAGGCCGACCTCGCACTGCAGGCGCTGTTGCGCCGCGAGTCCCTCGATCCGGCGCCCAGAGCCCGCCTGTTTGCCCGCCTTGCCACCCACTTCGCCGAGCTGACGACATTCCCCGAAGAAGCCACAGACGGACTCTCCGACGAGCACTATGTGCGCAACGTCCTTGAGATCGTGTTTGGTGCGAAACGGTGAGAGAGGACAGCGGCTCTACTTGCCCGCCTGGGGTACCAAGCGGTGTACCGTTCCCTTGTATTTGGCATCGTACGCCACTGTTTGCCGAGCGTAGCGAATCGCCTCGCGATCGCGGCCATACCATTCGCACAGCAGTGCGAGGCGAAGACAGTCGGACGCCGCTTCCGACTCCTTTCCCCCTTGCTTGACTCGCACATTCATGTAGTAGTCGAAAAACTCGATGTACTGCTCGAATGCCAAGTCATTCCACGGCACCTTCCGGATCCGCCTGGATCCGCCACCCCGAATACGCACCCCAATCGTCTTTTCGTTGCAGTAGGGAACGGCACCGTTGACAACGCTGCCATCGCGCAGCTTCACCTGTGTCTTGGCACCCTCTCGAAACGGCAGATAGCGCATGAGTTTGGTGAGGTAGTCGCGGCTGTGCTCGATGGCGCGGATGCGCCGCTCGTCAAGCGTGCGTTCCGCTGCTGGAAGACCCGCTAGATAGGCAGCAAGCTCACTCTTGCTTCCGGTAAAATCGAGTCCGGCAGGGCGGGGCCTCTTAGCGCGAAGCGGGTTCGAGGCCACCAGGGAAGCGGTTCCAGTCCCGGCTGTAATTGAGAGTGGAGTGCCAGGCACGTCACTCGCACCATCATTCGTTCCGGCGGTATCTCCCGCACCTGGGACTGCAGTCTGCGGCCGCGTGCGAGCGGCCCCATCGTCCCGGACTGGTGTGCCCTTGTCCGACCGTTCTGCCACGCTCGGTGCGATTGCGCCTCCACTCGTCCCGGACGGTTTCTGCTGCCGATTGAGATAGAGCACCAGCAGAATGATCAGTGCGACAAAGGCGGCGATCAACAGGCGGTTGACGAAATGCTCGTTCCCTCGCGGTGCAGGTGTGGAGGCGGTTCCCCGGGTGGTTCCCACCTTCTCCTTCCTAACCGTCGAGCCAAGCGGCCGATCCGCAGCCACCTTTCCTTTCCCAGACAGTTTGCCGCCTGGGCGCTTCCGCTCCTCGCGACCACCCACGACCACGATTCCACTGGGCTTCTTATGCGATGCCTCAACCGCCTTGCGCTCCATTTTGCCGAGAGACTCGGCCACGGCATCCATGCTTGAAGGACGGTCCTGCGGATCGGAGGAGATCAACTTCAGCGTCAAATCTGAGAGATCCTCGGGAATGTCGT
>JAGLDW010000352.1 GCA_023145395.1 Lentisphaeria bacterium
AGACTCAAGCTGAATGGGCATTTCGAGAGAATCCCGCCCGAGTACGGTGGTCATTACAGCATCATTGGCTGGTGCCACACCTTTTTCAAGTTTCTGCCACCGGAGACCTATTTCGCCGCACACCCCGAGTGGTACAGCGAGATCAATGGGGAGCGTAGAGACGGCCACAGCCAGCTCTGCCTGACCAACCTGGAAATGCGTGCCGAATATGTCCGGGTGGTTAGGGAACGCATCCGAAAGAATCCCAGTGCGGGCATGATTTCGGTGAGCCAGAACGACTGGAACAACGCCTGTCAATGCCCAAAGTGCCAGGCAATCGACAAGCGCGAGGGAGGCCCGTCGGGATCGCTGCTGTTCTTTGTCAATGCCGTGGCGGAGGAACTGGAGGAGGAGTTCCCCGACCTGCTCGTGGAGACGTTGGCCTACCACTACACGCGGAAGCCGCCCAAGACGATTCGGCCAAGACACAATGTGGTGATCCGGCTCTGCTCGATCGAGTGCTCCTTCGTGCAGCCCTTGGAGACCGGAGAGCAGAATGTCGCCTTCCACAACGACGTCGAAGCCTGGAAAGCCGTCGCACCCAAGCTCTACATCTGGAACTACGTCACCAATTTCCACAACTACATCCTGCCCCAGCCGAACCTCCGGGTCCTGGCTCCAAACTTGCGCTACTTCGTGCGGAGCAATGCGGTCGGCGTGTTCGAGCAGGGAGACTCAAGCTCGGCCGTGGGTGACTTTGTGCGCCTGCGCGCCTGGCTGCTGGCACACCTGATGTGGAACCCAGACGCCGATGAAAATGCCCTCATCGACACGTTCCTGCGTGGCTACTACGGCAAGGCGGCACCCCACCTTCGCCGCTATCTGGATCTCCTGCATGATTCCGCGGAAGATTCCGGGGTCGCCCTGCGCTGCTACATGAAAGACACCGCCAAATGGTTGCCGAAGGAAGTCTTCGAGAAGGCGATGGGCATCTACGACGAGGCGCTCGCGGCCGTGGCCGACGACCCGGTGCTGCACCGACGCGTGCGCCGCGAACGCCTGCCCCTCGACCACGTGCGTCTGCAACGCTGGGCCGACCGCCGGATCACAGCGAATCGGAAGGGGGGCGAGCTGTTGTTCGGAGAGGAAGCCAGAGCCGCTTGTGACGAGTTCATTGCCCTGTGCAAGGAAAATGGTGTGGGCAACTACCGCGAAGGGCATCCGTTTGCCAGACTCGAGGAGAACCTGCGCAACCGTTTCCGCGATCCGGGACCACCCCCTAAACGCTGCGCCGGCTTGGCACGCTCGGACTGGGAGGATTTTCAGGATAATCTTTTTGCTTTGCACGGCATGGGGAGTCTCTCGACGTTTGTGGACGACCCCGACGCCTCGGATGGCAAGGCCGCCCGCATGCCGGGAAATCACCACGAGTGGGCCGTGCAGTGCCCGCTGCGCGACGATCTGACCGCAGATGGCCCATGGCGGGTCTTTGTCGTCCTGCGCTGCGAAGCCAAGACCGATGCCGGCCCGGCATTGACACTGGGTGTCTACGATGTCCGAAACCGCAAGTCACTGGCCCAGAAGTCCATTCCGGTGGCCGACCTCCGCGACGGCGCGTATCACACGATCGAGCTAGGACCCATTGCCGCGCATGGCGAAATGTACATCTGGGTGGCGCCTCCAAAGCGTCCTGACGATGTGACTTCGATCCGCGTCGATCGCATCACCCTCATCCGCGAGGCAGCGCTGAAACAGTAATTTCAGGAATCGTTTGTGGTTCGGGACGGCTCGTCCCGT
>JAGLDW010000353.1 GCA_023145395.1 Lentisphaeria bacterium
GCGGGCCGCGCCGAACCACAAGAGCTCCACAGCGCTACAGCCTGTACGCCAGAAATTCGTGCTCGCACGGTGGCCCACACGATGCCCACATCGTACCAGCACTGAGATCGGCCGTGAAGGAAAGAAGCGTGATGCCATCTTTGTCCTGCAGCTTGCGATGGACGCAGACACCGGTCGTGTCACCAGGGAAATGGCTTGTCTGAACCGAGGCAAGTACGTGACGGTCGAGAGGCCGGGGGGCACGCCGAAGCTGTTCACGGGCATCGTGCGTGCGCTTGTCGCGCGCCTCTAGTTCGGCTTGCGGTATGCCATCGAACTTCGCAGTGAGATAGCTGTTGGCGTGGGTGATGAAATCTCCGTCAGGGCGAAGCTCGGCGCAGTCACGGGGCGTGGTCTCGATACAGCGGAGATCCCCTGACGTGTCTCCTATAGTGTAGTTGAGACAAGCCATTCTCTTGACACCTGCGACGGCTGCGACTGCGGCCTCCGTGCTTTGCTGTTTGAGCATGATCCGGATGAGAAAGTTGTAGGGCACACCCGGGCCGTCCCACTCATCGGGCACACCCGGCGCCATCCCACCCCGGTACGGCAAATAGTTGGCCGAGACCGCCACATGCTCCGACATCCCCGGTCGGCCCACGCAACCTGCAAAAGCGAATGCAAAAAAATGAGGGCTGTCATCCGGCTTGCCGTGGAGAAGCACGATGTAGGGCAACCACAGCCGCCACCAGTCCATGTTCCACGCCACCAACGTGCCTTCTTTCCCTTTGAGCGCAAAGCTGGAACAACCATCGGGTGTGGTGGGTACGGTGTTGACCGTCTGGCCCTCGACACACCCGCGCAAGGCAAACAACTCGACGGAGCAGTTGATGCGGAAGATATCGTCAAATGTCACGCCTGCACCATCGGCGATGCCTTGGACTTCCTCGATCAACTCGGGCGCAGCATCACTCACAAATGGAACCGCGTCCCGCGCCACCCTCCTGATTTTTTCACGATCGGACCCGCCCAGAATGATGTCATCGAACTTCGAGACAAGGTCGCGAATCAACTCTCTGCACTGCGACCCATGTTGCCTGCCCATCTCATAGTGCGACCCCTCCAATGTCACAACCGAAAACCGCTGGGATCTATTCCTGCTATTCATCTTGTCAATCCTTTCAAATTTCCGGAGTTCTGGGTCTTGGCGAGTGCTATCCGTTGCTGTTCTGAGCCACCCACAGTCTGATTAACTCACATTCTGAATTCCGTTTTGAGGGCCGAGGCAGGCCTCGGCCAAGCAAAAGCTCAAGCAGGCTTGAGCACTCCAAAGAGCCTGCGGCTCATTTCAGGACACCGATGCAAAGCATCTTTGGAGTGCGCAGGCCAGCCTGCGCTTTCCTGCGTCGGTG
>JAGLDW010000354.1 GCA_023145395.1 Lentisphaeria bacterium
TCGGGAAGATCGAAATGGGCGAGCACACCTCGGGGGAAGCACGCGGCTGGCCAGGCGACCAAGGACGCTTTCGTCCAATCGCGGAACGACTGCGGAGCGTTCTTCAGCGTCACACTGGCCAAGTTGCCATCGATCACAGCACCCAGCAAAGCGACGACGGCTCCTTGCCCACGTCCGTATAGGTGAATGGCCTGTGTGCCTTCCGCCCGCAGAAGCTGCACCGTGCGCAGAAGATCGTACACGCGTCTTCCCAGATAGCTCTCCCCAAGCAAGATCCCATGCCCATGCGCCATGTAGTCCATGCCATAGGGCTGAAAGAAACCACCCGAGCCGTGCGGTTCGGGACAGCTTTCGCCCAGTCCCCGCACATCCAAGGCGTAGAGTTCCCCGCCGCCGTTCGCCTCGAGTGCCATGGGTTCAGCCGCGAGATCCTCCTCGGCGCTCACATGCGGCAGGTAGAGATGGGCTTCCTCCTCCACATCAAGCGTATGTCCCCAACTTGATTCCACCAGTCGCTTGCAGAGAATCGCCCGAATCCCATCTTCGGTCTCGACCGCGTATCGCGCATAGGTGCGGCCCCCAGCAGACACGGCGCGCGGGATCCGAAAATGGGGTGCCAAGTCCGGCAGCGCGGGAAGATCGAGTGTGGCGCCAACCGCCTCCGCCAACTCCGCGCCGGACAAAACCGGACGCGAGGCCTCCAACTCCGCAGCACGCTCGTCAATCAACTCGTAGATCGGGCGCGAGCCAGCATCCACCACGCTGCCTGCAGGGGTCACCTGAAGTTGCTCCAGCGTGAACACCTCGGGTTCGGGCAGCTTCGTCACGGTTCCCTGCCCGGCCTGCTCCACAAAGAACTCGACCATCGCCTCCTGGTTGTGCACGCTGTAGCCATGGGTTTGCGGCCCCATGAACAGCCGCACCTGATCCTCCGCCCCAAAGAAGCTGTAGAAATGGCGAATCTGATCGTACGCCTCCCGAACGCCGCGGCGTTCGAAGAAATCGTATTTCTGCCCGAGAAGGATCACGGGCTTTGGTGCCCGGCAGATCATCATGTCGGCCATCTCGAGCCCGGCGCCGATCACGCCCGGCGGATACTGCTCGCAATCGGCCGGCAATTCGTTCTCCAAATTCCGGAGGAAAGTGGTCACAAAACAGCTCGGTGCCGCCATGGTGAAGCGCGGTTCGCTTGCCCAGAGCCATGTGGTCATGGTGCCACCACCCGAATTGCCCGTCACCCCAATTCGGTTTGAATCGACGTCGTCCCGCTCAAGCAGCAGATCCAGAGCACGGACACCGTCCCAGGCCCGCCACATGCTGTAGTTCTCACCAACAAGTTCGAGTTGCTTGCCCATCATGTTGTGGGCGGCGCAACATCCAGCCACGCACGAACGCTCCGCCAAGCGAGCGTACTGATCGCGCTCCCCTTGGTTGCAGGGCTCGTAGAGCAACACAATGAAGCCATTGCGCACCAAGCGTTGCGCGAATGCGCTGTAGCCTTCGTTCGCCTTCCCCTCCGCGCTGTGTCCGCAGGCGCCTATGACCGCAGGCGCGGGGCGGTCGCAAGGCTCGGGCACGTAGAGATTCGCCGTCACGAAAAAGCCGGGACGACTCTCGTACCGCAGCATTTCCACACGGAATCCATCTTGCTGCATGACTCGCGTGACCCGTGCGTTCAGCGGACATCGTTCGGGACGGGGTGCAAAGGCGCGGTCCACGGCCGCCTGGACCTCCGCCTGATAAGCACGCGCATCGTCTGTGCTCCGAATGCTCGCCAAACGCTCGGAACGCTCCGTGCGCATTGCTCGGACACGGTCCACGTAGTAGTCCAGAACCATATGCTGATAGCCATTGCGAGACATGGGATCACCTCTTTTTCAAGCCGATGGAGCATGCGGGAATTCGTCCGAATGAGATCCGCAGCTACCCTACACTGCGGTGCAGGCAACACAACCAGAGCGCCGTTTGACACCGCTTGAAAGCGGAACGACAAACCTGCGCCGCCTCAGGCAGGACGGACAGAAGCAAAGACAGACTTCACCACGGAGACACGGAGGCACGGAGTAGGAAGATCACGGAGATTCGGCGTATCCGTCATGCCGGAGATCGGCTGTGGCTGGCAAGCCGGAGCCGAAATCCGGCAATCTCCTCCGATTCCCCTCTCCGTGTCTCCGTGCCTCCAGCGCAGCGGGTGGTGAAGTCGGAAGAAGGCAAGATCTCGGGAAGACGCCTTGAGGATTACTAGTGCGGCGTGACAGCCGGAGTGTCGAACTCGACCGTTTGGCGACGTCCATCGGCAAAGCGGACACACACGGCGGCATCCACAAGTTCGACAGCCTGCACAGGACAGTCTTCCCCCGCCGGACTCGGCCACAACAACCACGTCAATTCCGTCTTTCCTCGCGCCCTATGCGTATACACAGCAGTGGACACGGGGCGCCAGGGGCCACCTTTGACCAGTTTGAATCCCTCGAGCAGCACGACTGCAGCCGGATCCGGAGAATTTCCCCAACCCGAAGCCGTGAAACTCACCTCATTGATCTGATGCCACCCCACGGGAGACCGGGAACGACTCAGTTCGCGGAAGGGCAGCTCGAACGTCCTCGGACCGATCCAGTCAAGCACGATTCGAAACGCCCAATAGTCCATCCCTTTGGTCTCGGAGTTTTCGGAGCGAATGATGAGCGTGAACGCGGAGGCAGTCGCCTTTTCGGAATGCAGCGTGAATTGGATTGCGCCAAACCCGCTCCAGTCGACCGGAGGTGTGTACTGCTTGTTCAGTGAAGAATATTCTGCCTGCGCCCAGCGGACGGCCATGCCGCCCTGCCCCGTTTTGGCGAGAGTGCCACCCCGCCAGCCCAGCGCCCTTGCAATGTCTTCCGGACCGATCGTCGTCACACGCACGTCGTCGATGCGACAGGTGGTCGCGGCTGTGCTGAACGTGTGCAGCCACACCGCGCCGGACACCGCTTCCGCAGGCAGGTTGAATGTTGCAGTCACGGGCGACCAGACGCCGCGCACCATCTTGGGACAGTGGATCTGGCGCTCGCGGGGTTTGACCAGTTCCCGCCCGTCCTTGTCCCACATCTTCAGATAAATGCCCAGCCCCTGCGCATCCCCCTCTTCGAGAAACAGTTTCAGACGAGCAGAGCAGACACCCCCCGGAGGCAACGGAAAACGGGCTGAAAGCACATTCGACCCCTGCTTTGGTCCTGAGTCCACAATGCGCAGAGACTGTGTGCCCTCGCAAGCGTCACTGCACAGTTTTGAGATGCTATCGCCGATGGTCCACGAGGTGGGCGCGCCGTTTTCGACAGTCTCGAACCCATGATTCGCCACGAGCGACACGGTGGCTTCAGAGGCCAGACAAGCCGTGGCGAAAACGAAGAAGAGCAGCGATGCACGCATGGGACAGCCCCTTGTTGAAAACACATTGCCCACGCCCCCACCGTGCCT
>JAGLDW010000355.1 GCA_023145395.1 Lentisphaeria bacterium
ACCGCGCACACTCAACTTGCGCGGTGGGGCGAGGTCAAGAATGTTCTTACGGGGCAAGTTCTGCGCAGAGGTATTTGGCATCCGTCTGCAGGCCGAATACGGTTTGTGCGTGGCCGGCGCCTCCCAGGAGAACGCCGAGGCGGCTCGGTCCCATGTCGATTTGCAGAGCGAGACCATTGTCTGTGGAGAGCATTTCCAGGCCGCTCACGCGCGGTTTGTCGCGGAACACGTCCATCACGGCGACGAAGCGTGTGCTTCCCGCCTTGCGGCGAACCATGACGAAGGGGCAGGGGGCGGGGGGATTGTTGGCCATGCCCTCGCCGAAGAAAAGTGTACTGCCTGTCTCGCCGAGCAGGTGCAGACGAACTCGTGCGATATCCTGGATGAAGTCCACGTGCCAGGTGTTGTCTCCTCCTGCGGCAACCACTTTTTTCGCATGGCGATAGCCGACCGCTTTGCCGAGTCCCTCGGGCACCGGGTTCACAGCCATTCCGGGCTTCAGCCCTCCGAAGCCGTGGTACATCCAGTCATAGGTGTGCTCCTCCTCCGAGGCCACCTCGAACACATCGATCACCAACCCGTGGGTGAGCGCGACCGTGCGTTTGAGGGTCACGCCGGGGTAGGCGCCCCCGCCCGTGCCGACCGCCACGCTCATCTGTGGCGAGAAGTGGTGAAACTCGAGGTGTCCAGTTGTTCGTTTCTGGTTCTTCTCATCGACGACGACCGTATTGTGGGCGAAGGTGGTGCGGTACCAGGTTCCCTGCATGGGGGCGCCATAGGCGAGACGCCCCGGGTCGGGGGCAAGCTGACGACCAAGTCCGAACAACGTGAGCGCCAGTTTGTCCGGGTGTCCGTGTCCGCCACCGTGCGCTCCGTAGTCGAGGTGCGCGTAGAGTTGGTCGCTTCCCGTTCCATCGCGCAGGACGATGGCGCCAAGGCCGGAGAACACTCGACTCTTCGAGGATGCTTCCGGAGCGGCTGGCAGCACCTCGTCACCCCAGAGCAATGCTTCGATGCTGCGCCGGTTTCCGTGACGGGCGACACGCAGAAACGAACGCTGCCCACTCCGTGCGTAGGCGTGCTCGTAGAGTTGGCTCCGTCCGGTGATGGAGAAGATGTCGCTGTCGTTGATGGCGGGAAAGGTGAGGTCGGGGAAGGTGTAGGCGAGGGGCGCTTCGTAGAGCGAGAGGAACTCGGGACGCTGCCAGAAATCGAAGCCAGCCTGGTGTGCGGCCTCCACCGTCCAGCGCAGAGCCTCCAATGCGTAGTAGTGGTAGGCGGCCGTGCCCTCGTACCAGAAGCCGTCGGGAAGAATGCTTTTCTTCAGCTGAAACTCGAGTCCGCTTCTGCCAAAGAGCGCGTGGGAGGCGAGTTCTGGATCCTGTAAACAGAACCCTATGGCGGCGACGCCTGCGTTGTGCCAGCTTTGCCAATTGCTGATGCCGGCGTTGTTGCGGCGTATGGTTTTCGCCACCTCGCGAAAAAAGAGGTTCTCCACCTTGCTGCGGTCCTCTGCGGACCAGACGGCGCTGTCGTACACGAGGTCGTAGCCCCAGGCGGTGCGGATGATGGAGACCGATTCGTCGAGGGTCTGGGCGGCGATACGGGCGCCGGAGCGACTCTTGTTTCCACGCGAGTCGTGCAGCGGGAACGAGGTGTACTTGTCTGCGTAGGCGAGCAGATTCTCCCTGGCGCGCATGGCGAACTCTTCCCGTTCGGTGAACACATAGCCCATGCCCAGGGTCCAGACATCACGCCAGTTTCGGTGATGGATCCCGGCAATGATGACTTGATCGTAGGGCCAGCCCGTGTATTCCTTCCCGCATTTCCCGCAGATGTGTTTCGCGCCTCGGTGGGAGAGTCGAGAACCGCAGGTTTTGCACACATAGTGGTGGCTCCACTGGCCACCTTCGTCGGGGATGTGCAGAGGATTCTTCAGAATGGCCTCCGAGGCGCGGACCAGAGAATCGACCTGGTCCCTTGCCCAGTCATGAGTCTCGGCACGCTTCAACGCGCGCTGGTAGACGGACGCGTCTCCGAAGAGGAAGGGATGCGTGCGTGTTGGCAGGGGTATGGACAGGGAGGTGAGCACGCGCATCGGTTGGATGGGCGCAGCCTCCACCACGATTTCCAGTGCCTTCTCGTGGCGGCTCAGCGGGAGGAGCTTTTCCGCGTTCGCTCCGCCGCTTGTCAGCTCGACCACGGTTTGCACGACCTCGCCCGGAGGGACGGTGAGCGTTCTGGGTAGATTGGTCGTCAATAGAACACCTTCATCCTGTTCGGGCGCCTCTCGGATCTCGATTTTGCAGGACACCTCGAGCCGATTGGTGATTTCCAGGGACCACTGTTCGGTCCATCGCTGTCCGTCATAGGATCTGCCAAGGGATTCGGCGCGTACGTGCAGAGGGCGCTTGACGAGACGAACCTCGTCGAAATGCAGCACGGTGCCGGGGAGCTGCTTGATCTGCCAGCCGGAGGCGTTGAAGGAGCAATACCCAATGGCCTGCCAGCCCAGTGGGGAGCGTGTGGGGCGGATGTCAGTGCCCAGTGTCAGGCTGAAATGCTTCCAGCCCTCCCAGTCGATCTTGAAGTGGTGGAAAAAGTAGTCCCACCCTTTTGTTTTCGGGTTTTCCGAATTGCAGACTAGCGTGAGGCGCTGTCCGTTGGCTTGGGCCGAGTGCAGCCAGAACTCCAAGCGGTCGTAGCCCGACCAGTCGGCGGGGATGTTCGGAATGTCGATACGCCTGGTTTTGGCGAGATTCGACCATTTGCCGGCGGCTTTTCCCGAGTGTGCCTGCTCTGTGCTCTGCACCAGGCCCGGCCAGGTTCCCGTCTCGAAATCACCCAGCGAGAGCACGCCCACGCCCTGAGCGGTCATTCGGGGCCCAAGGAGGAGGAGAAGGGCACCGAAAAGGAGCCTGCAGAGGTAGGCGTTGTTCATCAATGTGTTCCCTCTTGGAATTGTGATCCCGATCGCCATTGCGCCGCCAATCGCCATGCGGCGTGTTGAAGGGATCTGCTGTCGCCTACCATACCGCGTCTCGGAGAGTAAACTTCGAGTCATACTTGCATCATCCATTTTTCGCTCGTACACTATTTTTGTGTGGATTGCAGCTTGTGCGCTGTGTGCGAGGCGCAATGCTCTGGATTTCTACAAACCAAGGGGACAAGAGATGGATCGGACGCGGACTGCCCTTCATTTCACACTGATCGAGCTACTCGTGGTGATTGCGATCATCGCGATTCTGGCTTCCATGCTGCTGCCGGCACTGTCAAAGGCTAGGCAGAAAGCACACGAAGCGAGCTGCAAGGCCAATCTGAAACAGATAGGCCTGGGCACATTCATGTATGTCGATGACAACAATCAGCACTGGCCCCGCAATATCTGGTCCACAAGTCTCGCCAGCATCACGTACCACTTCAAGGATGCCAACGGCTCGTCCATCACCAGCCGCCACCGTCCCTATTTCTGGCATATTTACGACTATGTGGGAGATGCGAATGTGATGATCTGCCCCTCGAATGTCAATCCCAATGAGGCCAACCGGACGCGCATGTGGTACAACTACGGATTCAACCGGTACATATCGTCCTGGGGTGGTGCCAAGACGATCACGACGCTGAGCAAGCCGGTCTTCCGCATTCTGGCTGGTGATGGAACCTACTGCTACTGGGATTCCCACTCAGATTGGACCCGCATGGATACGCGGCACGGAAAGGACCGGATGAATATGCTGTATGCGGACTCTCATGTGGATGGGACTCGTCGTTTCAGCATGCGGGGAGAGCCGGAACGGTTGCACCCGGACAACCACAACTGGCACAGTGGCGGCTCCACCTACACGCCGTAGGCACGGTGAGTTAGGACTCGATACAAAAGGCTCTGCGGCATTGCCGCAGAGCCTTTTTTCGTGCCCACGTCGCGTATGCTGCCCATCAGAGCCACGACCAGCGGGAGTGGTGCCTTGCGGACTCCGCAATGCAGATGCTTCTTGGCGGCGGCGGTCCCCACCGTGCGCTGTCCGCCCGAGCCATGACCGCTTGCGTTGCGCGCGGCTCTGATTGCTCCGTGCCCCGCCCTGCCCCGCCCCGCCCCGCCCCCACCGGCCTTGCGCCGGTGGAGCGAAAGATTGGGTGCCGACGAACTAGCAGGGCGTCATTCCTCCTCCCCCCATCCCGGCCCGCGTTATAGCGCGGGCTGGGATGGGGGAGGGAAGAGCTGCCCGCCGCCGCCCTTTCTGCCAATCATCGCTCCACGGCCGCAAGGACCGTGGCGGCGGGCAGGGCCGGAATGGGGACGGCCGCAAGGACCGTGGCGGCGGGGCAGTTGACCGTCCGAGCCGCGACCAGCGGGAG
>JAGLDW010000356.1 GCA_023145395.1 Lentisphaeria bacterium
TGAAGAGAAAATGGTAGTTTGCCCTTGTTCGTGCTCAAGGGGGACCTCGGTTTCTATGTCTGTAGGGACAGTGCCTTGCCTAGTCGCATGTCCGGATGGAGTTGAGCCACTTCGAAAGGCAGTTTGACCTGTTCATCGGTCGTGTGTTTGCGTCGGGTTGCAGGGGCGAACGCCTCCCGTCTGGCACAGTACCAGCGCACATCCACTCCCTGTTCGCACAGAAGTTCCACCGTTTCCACAAGCGTTTTTGGGGTGGACAGGCTGAGGCAGAAGACAACGCTCTTGCGGGGAAGTTGACGTGCAAGCTCGAGCACCAGGTCGCTAACGGGAATGTCTCCGGGCTGTAGAGTGGCAAGATGGTACATGGCCTCGCGGCTGACTTCGACGGCTGCGCGTGGAGGGATGAGAATTGGCTTGGCGCCTCCCGCCGCAAAGGATAGGTCGCAGTAGAGATCCGAGCAATGGTGGCAGATGCTGGCGGCAGCGCGTACTTGATACTCCAGATTCGACCAGTGCTCTTTGCCGCTCACAGACTGTCTCGGAATGTCGAGGATGACGGCGATGGACATGACGGCGTTGCGCTCGAACTCTCTGACCATCAACTTGCCAAACCGGGCGCTGCTCTTCCAGTGGATGAAGCGTAGCCCGTCCGAGGGATTGTACTCGCGAACACCATAGAAATCCTGGGTCGTGCCTGCGGCGCTGACGGGGTTCCCCGTGCTGGATTGCACGGTTTCATGCTGGCCTAGAAAGAGATTGGAAATCGTTTCCATCCCGGGATAGATCACCTGCGTGTGCGGGCATTTGAACTTTCGTTCCCGGTAGAATAGGCCTGCGGGGTCGCCGCCGCGGAGCGTGATGCGCCGCAGCGCGAACTCGCCGCGCAGCATGGCCAGTACCTGTCGGTTCACCAAGCGCTCTTCCTGTGGCTTGAGCGGTGGCACCATGGTGACGTGTTCTTGCTGGGTGCTGAAGGGGAGGCGTTCGACAACGATCATCGACTGCCGCCGCCGCCGCGAGTGATTTGTGATCCAGAGAGGCATGGAGGCGGCCTGGCCCGCACAGGCACTCCCGGCAGAGCCGCGCCGCACGCGGATTCCGCGCAGTGCCAGCCATGCGCAGAGGAAGCTGACCGCCAGCAGCGCGAGCGTGCCCACAGCCAGCAGAAAGGGAAAGACTGTTCGATTGACGAGTGCCACGCCCGCCCAGATGAGACAAGCGAATGCGACTACCCAGCCTCTGGATGTTGGCCAGACCAGACCCATTGGAACGCGTCGCCCCTATTTCTGTTCCCATTTCTCGACAGGGTTTTCTTCAAGAATCTGCTCCACGACGCGCCGTGCGCTTTCGTATTCAGCGCGTGCCTGGAGTCGGAGAGGGAGCCTGTGGCTCAGGACATGGACAGCTAGGTCTCGGATGTCACGCGGCATGACATAGGCTCGTCCATCGGCGCCGGCCATGGCTTGTCCGGCACGCATGAGAGCGAGTGCGGCGCGCGTGCTGCATCCGTAGGCGAGGCCGGGATGCTCGCGAGTCGCGTTCATGATCGTCACGATATAGTTTTTGACGGGGTCGGACACGTGGACTGTGCAGACGAGACCCAGGCATTGCAGCAGATCGCTGGCGGAGGCGACATACGAGATGGTGTTGATGGGGTGCCGCTCGACTTGGCTGCCTAGGATGTCCACTTCGACATCTGGCTCGGGGTGGCCCATGCTGAGGCGCATGACGAAGCGGTCAAGCTGGGCTTCCGGGAGCGGATAGGTGCCGTGGAAGTCGATGGGGTTCTGGGTGGCGATGACGAAGAATGGCTTGCGCAGGACATGGCCGCGCCCGTCGATGGTCACGACGGACTCGCTCATGCATTCGAGGAGACTGGACTGCACGCGTGGCGTGCCGCGGTTGATCTCGTCCGCAAGCACGATATTGGCAAAAATAGGTCCTGGCATGAAGGCGAAGCTGCCGGATCGTTCGTCGTAGATGTTCACACCGGTGACGTCCGATGGCAGGAGGTCGGGTGTGAATTGGATGCGCTTGAACTCCGTGCGGAGGCTCTTTGCGAGTGCGCGCGCCAGCATGGTCTTGCCCACGCCGGGCACATCCTCGAGGAGCACATGTCCGTCGCTGAGCAGCGCGATGAGCATGAGGTGGATGATCTCGTCCTTGCCCTGGACGACCTTGCGTACGTTCGCCTCCACGGACTGCACGGTTCGCTGGAGATACGCGAGATCGAATACGCGCGTTTCCCCGCCGTCTCCGTGCTCCGTGTTGGGGCGGTCCCCTTCATCCAGTTCGTCGAAGACAAAAAGCACTTCGCCGATCTGGATGACATCACGGTGTTTGATCTGCACCTTGTCGGTGACTGGGAGCGAGTTGATGAAGGTGCCGTTGCTGCTGCCCAGATCTTCAATGGCGACACCCGTGTCGTCGCGAGTGATTTTGAGATGCTTGCGGGAGACCCCATGCACCGGCAGCGTGAGGTCGCAGTCGTCATGCCGTCCGATGACGCTTTCGCCCTCGGGGATGTTGAACTCGCTCGTCTGCCGGTATCCCTCCTGGATGATGAGCTTGGGCATTCTGGGTCACTCCCCGTCCGTTTCCGTTTCCGTGTGTCGAGGTTGCTGCAGGCGCATTTGCGGGAAGAAGATCACGTCCCGGATGGACTCGGCGCCGGTGAGCAGCATGACCAGGCGGTCGATTCCCAACCCCAGTCCGCCCGCAGGGGGCATTCCGTGCTCCATCGCGTTCAGGAAATCCTCGTCGATACGGTCCACTTCGCCCTGGTCGTCCGCCGTGCTCCCGATGGCCTGGGTGTCGAAGCGGGAGCGTTGCTCGATGGGGTCGTTCAACTCCGAGTACCCGGGGGAGATTTCCTGGCCATTGATTTCGAGCTCGTAGACATCCACCACGGTGGGATCGTCCTCACAGCGTTTTGCGAGAGGGACCAGGAA
>JAGLDW010000357.1 GCA_023145395.1 Lentisphaeria bacterium
CGGGCCTTCTCGCGCTTCTTGTCCGTGGGCAGATCATACCAGTCCTCGCCCATGGTCTCGCGGATCAGTTCCGCATAGGTGACGCGGCGCCAGGGCGGGGTCAGGTCGAGAGTCTCTCGTCCCTCCTTTTCGAGGATCAGCGTGCCGAGGACGTCGCGCGCGGCTGTGGTGATCATGCCTTCGACAAGCTCCATCATGCCCTGGCAGTCGGAATAGGCTTGGTAGGCCTCGATCATGGTGAACTCGGGATTGTGCCGTCTGGAGAGACCTTCGTTGCGGAAATTCCGATTCAGCTCGAACACTTTCTCGAACCCGCCCACCAGGAGTCGCTTCAGGTAGAGTTCCGGCGCGATGCGCATGTACATGGGGCAGCCGAGGGCGTTGTAGTGGGTTTTGAAGGGTCTGGCGGCCGCGCCCCCGGCCAGGGGTTGCATCATGGGCGTCTCCACCTCCATGAAGCCCTGATCGGCCATGTAGGAGCGGATGCTGGCGACGATGCGGCTGCGTGTGCGGAATGTCTCGCGCACGTCGTCGTTGACGATGAGGTCGAGATAGCGCTGGCGGTACCGCTGTTCCACATTCGTCAGACCGTGCCACTTCTCGGGCAGGGCGCGGAGCGACTTTGAGAGAATGCGGAACTGCTCGACCCGCAGACTGACTTCGCCCATGCGCGTGACGAAAATGGTTCCGGTCGCGGTGAGGATGTCGCCCAGGTCCAAAGACTTGAAGATTTGGAACTGGTCTTCGAGCACTTTTTTCTGCACGTAGAGCTGCAGGCGGCCGTTTTCGTCTTTGATATCCGCGAAGATGCTTTTGCCCATGATCCGTTTGGCCATGAGCCGTCCGGCGAGGACCACGCGGACCTCTTCGTCCTCTGCGGCCTTCTCGAAGGCGCTGCGGGCTTCGGTCGTGCTCACCACGTCGTCGACCCGTCCCCCATACGCGTTGATGCCGGCTTCTTTCAGCGCGGCGAGCTTGGTAGTCCGTTGCTTGAAAACATCGGATGGACTTTGCGGCTGTTCTGGAGCCTGTTCCCCATTCTGGGACATCGATTCTTCTCCTACGGCGTTGATGAAGCATTGGGCCAGCAGGCATTCTCAAAAACAACGAATGCCCGCTGCGAGTCATTTGCAGAATGCAACAATTTAGCCTCGGATCGTCTAGTTGGCGAATCTCCGACAGGATCAAAAGGATGGATTCTTGGCAAGCCGCACGGTCCAGTACCAGTGGATGACCGACAACACGAACGCCGCCACGGTCGTCGGCAAGAGCGAGACCTTGCTGGATGGAACGACTACCTGGAACGAGTCCTTCGGCCGCGTCACCATCTCCGTCACCAGCATCGACCGGGCCACCGCGACCCGGACGGTGACCATCACCGCTCCCGACGGCACCGGACCGCAGGCCGCCCCCGTCACCGCCTTCCTCTACGACGCCCAGCGCGGCTTCCTCGCCTCCAAGACCTACGATGACGGGAAGGGACCGTCCTACACCTACACCTCCGGCATGCTGACCGGGTACTCCCTCGACTACTCCCGGGACGCTCTCCTGCGGCCCGCAG
>JAGLDW010000358.1 GCA_023145395.1 Lentisphaeria bacterium
CCCGCTGTATTCCCGACGACGGCCGGCCGCGACCTTGTTCCATGGACATGCAATGCCGCTCGGGAGAACGCTGCCGTGGCGGCCTCTGCAGCGACGAGCCGGCCTGCTCAAACGACGAAGAATGCCCGGAGGGCTATATCTGCCATCAACTCTCAGGCGACTGCCGCCCCGTGCAGCCCCTGTGCAGTTCCAACTTCGACTGCCCTGAAGGTTCACGCTGTGATCTGGCTTTGGGCCAGTGCGTGGCCTTGGAATGCATCATCGACGCCGACTGCGGTCCTGGGCAGGTCTGTGATCCGGCCACCGCCACTTGTTCAGCCGGCGGCCCGCAATGCACTTCCGACGCCGACTGCATCGCAGGCCAGCGATGCGACACCGTGGCCGGTATCTGTCGGGCGGGTGGTTGCATGAGCGACAACGACTGCGGCCTCGGCCAAATCTGCGATCGGGTCACCGGATTCTGTAGCAACGTGAGCGCCGGCTGCAGTTTGGACAGTGATTGTCCCACCGGTTCCTGGTGCGACACGGGCAGCGGAACCTGCAAAACGGGTTGTCGCAACGACGCGGACTGCCCCACGGGCACGGTCTGCGAAACAGCAAGCGGCGCCTGCCTGCCTCCCTCGGGCTGCACCGACGACGAGCAGTGCCCGGACGGATACCGCTGCGAGCAGGGCAGCGGCGAATGCGAGGCCATCCCGGGACAAGTACCCGACGGCTCGGCCTGCGTTACCAACGGCGATTGCGACAGCGCCAACTGCGTGCCCATCACCGAGCCGGCCGTCTGCCTGAGCCCCTGCCGCTCCTCGGCCGGCTGCGCGCCCAATCACACATGTGTCGAGATCACCTCCGCCTGGTACTGCCTGGAAGAAGGCCTTTACAGCCAACTCCTGGGCATGAATGTGGACGTCGGCTCCGGCGAATACGGCCAGGCCTGTTATGGCGAGGCCGTATTCAACCCCTACTGCCACAGCGTCATCTGCCACACCAACCTGGGCATTTGCACTTCCGATTGCACCACCAACAGCGACTGCAACCGAATCGCGGGCTCCATCTGCCGGGTCAACACGGAAACAGGCATCATGCGCTCATACTGCTTCCCGGACCCGGGCCTTTACCCCATGGGCTCGGCCTGCGATTCGGACTATTACTGCGCCTTCAACGTCTGCCTCGCCGGCTACTATGTCTGTTCGGGCGGATGCTGCGCCAGCCGGGACTGCCCCGCGGGCTGGTCCTGCGGTCGCATCCAAAGCTCGGACCCCTACGCCCCGGGCTTCGCCAAGGGCTGTGTGCCCAACAACTGGACCGGCAATCTGCCCGTGGGCTCAAACTGCACGGGCGACACGACTTGTCGCAGCGGCATGTGCCTGAACGGCAGCTGTACGGATCTCTGTTGCACCGACGCCGACTGCCCCAGCCCCATGCGCTGTTCCATGATCGAAGACGACTACAACCTGGCTTTGACCATTTGCCAGTAAGCGGGATTACTCGACAATCTGAATGTCCCTGGGACCTCTCGGCAGGGTTTTGACGCGTTTTGATTCGAGAAACGACTCGAGCTTCGTCTTCTGCATGGAAAAGGGCTTCCCTCTTTCGACCTGGCCATCGTGCACCAAATGAAGTGTGCCTACTTGGCTTGCAAAAAAGAGCAACTCCGCTTCCCGTGGCAAAAGCGACAGGGATGCGTAACCCGGATGGGTTTCCAAAACCTGGATGTTCTGCCCCAGCGGAAAAACAACAGCCTCGCCGCTCGCGGACTTCGCCAGCGTACACAAGACACTCACGTCATCTCCGCCTTTGGCCAGCCAGGCACCTACCATCGGAAGCGTCATGGAGCGCATTTTTCCGGACACGCCGGAGGCGGAAGAGCCCATGCGATCACGAATCTTTTGCATCGCCTGACTTCGAGTCTGCGCCAACAAAGTCTCCATGGTGGTTTTGGCAAGCTCTTCTTCAAGACCTGTGTCGTGTTCTTCTCGCAACGACAAACCGATCACACCCGCGCCATCGGCAAGCGCGGCTTTTCGGACAAGTGCTTCCGAGGCCAAGCGCAAAGACACTTCAGGAACATCCGGATTCTGATTCATGGCCGCCAC
>JAGLDW010000359.1 GCA_023145395.1 Lentisphaeria bacterium
AATCTGAAATCCAAAATGTGAGTTAGAAGAACGGGTCAGGGTTTCCGGCGCTGCACTTCGTTCCGAACTGCCTCAAGGTATTGGGGGCGCAGGGTGTACAGAATGGTCTCGTAGAACTCGACCTCGTCGATCTGGGGTTCATTGAGCGAGCGCCGCAGGCGGGCAGCAAACGTTGCGATGGGAGGAATTGTCCAGTTGTCCACAAAGCGCACCTTCTTTGTCTTTGCGCGGGCAAGCAAGGCGGGAAGCGGCTGATCTTCGGGAAAGCCCATGAGGCGGATGCCGGCAACGGGCCATTTGGCTGGTTGAAAAGGCACTCCCCCGTACGCCCGGGTGTAGCCCGCGCCCATCCTTGGCACATCCATATACAAGGGTCGTTCGCCCAAGAGAGAGACCGCTTGGCGAAGGTATTGATTCACAAACGAAGCTCTGAGAGCGAGCCATTTCTCCTGGTCGAACTCTTCGGTCCAGATGTCCACGCCGTGCTCCTTCTGGTAGGCCTCGCGCACGGGCTTGCCATACCCGTACTCCGCCGGGTCCAATCCCCCCGTATGGGTGCGCATGGAGTAGGCGAATCCGTCAAAGGCGTACTTTGCCAGCTCCCGGAGTTTTGCGAGCTTGTGGGCGCGCGCCTCCGGCCAGGCTAGCTCGATCATCCCGTAGTATTTGGGAAGCTTGCAGGGCACGGTCGCCACCCCAAGCGCACGATTCGAGTAGTCCCAGGCGAATCGTCCGTTTGCTGTAAAACCGAAGCCGCCCTGCTCCGCGGGTTCGCGCTGCTTGCGCCAGTCGGCGACAGCACTCACCCATTCTCCGTCGCAGAACATCTGGACAAAATCCTTGCGATCTCCGCAGATGGTGAAGCTATCGTCCTTAGGATAGTTCTTGGCCAAGGCAAGTTTGAAATAGGGCTGCACGACCGAGAAGCCTTCAAACAGAAGGATAGGTGGCTTCTGCTGAACGATGGACATCTGGAAAGCGTCAAGTGCGCGGTAGTTGACGTTGTCGTCACTGACAAGAATCTGGACATCTGCGTCCCGGACTCGACTGGTGGCGTCCCCGCGATCGCTGGTCACGCGAAGCTTGGTGACGGGCCCATGCGCTGCAAGCCGCGCCCATGTCTTCCGCTGCTGCCGATCGACGCGTGGGCTCAGGCGCCATTGCAGATGTGGATTGCGTACCAGAAACGGGTCTTTCAGCGGGTATTCGCCATATTTCTTTGCCAGATCACTGCCGGGGGGGTACCGCACCATGGTGGCTTCATCGTCGAAAAGCGTGTCCCAACACCACACTTCGAGGCCGTACTTATGTCCCAGCTCAATGGTTTTTGCCGCGGGATCGTAGAGTTCGAGCGTATCGACCAAGCATTGGGATCCTGGGTCGCGCCCATCGCCTCTGTATTGCACCCCGGCGACACTTGGATACAGGGTCTTGCCACAGACATCGACGCGCAGATAGATCTTGCCAAAACTGGCCCGTGCCACGGCCTTGATGGCCTTCTCGTACTCTTCTGGCGGGAAGGGACCCGCATGCGACCTGCCCAGTGGAAGCAATAGTCCAGGAAGTCGATGGTCGTCGAGACCACGGGCGGGTTGGTGTCTGCCGCAAAACTGCGGGTGCTCCCCATTGCGAGGCAGATCAGCGAGACTGCAAGAATACATGATGGCAAATTTTTCATGTCACACTTTCGATGGGGTATTTGGGATACTCGGTACGCATATTTCACGGTTGATTGGAAAGGCAATGCCGACGGAGCCCAAGCAACGCTCGAGCAATGCCGAATATCGTCACTCACATTATGTTGCAGAGCGCTCTCCCGCAAGTGTCCAAGGCCGCCAGGCGCGCATGTCAGTTCCGTAGGTGTTTCTTTGTGAGTGGTGGGAACTCCGTGGGACAAGCCCGGTGCGAACTCCGCAGATCCGGGAGGGCGAAGCTCCTGCTGAGCCGCAGGCGGCGATTTGCGCAGTTCGCCGGGCATGGCTCGCCGGGAGTCTCGCCCTCCATGGTTTAGGGTTTGCGGGCAGTTCGGGAGCGGACCGGGCATGGCTCGCCGGGAGTCTCGCCCTCCATGGTTTAGGGTTTGCGGGCAGTTCGGGAGCGGACCGAGCGGAGTTCTGACCTTACTATTATGGTAGAATCGCGATGCGGGAAAAGACTTGCGGAATTGACATGCGCCCGATCGCCAGCCCGTTCTACAGGCTGGTATCACTCCCCGGCGAGAACCCCCATTTCCGGACGATTATTGACTTTTCCATGCTGGTGGTGTACCTATTCCAAGTTGTTCCCATATTGTCATCGCGCCATGGGCGCGAGAGGAGCGTTGCATGCCCGCCAGTCGTACAGCTTGGTCTCGATCCATCATGCCGCGACACCTTGCGGCCTTGGTAGTCGGACTTCTTGCCTTTTCCCCCCTCGCCACCGTCCGGGCGTTGGACATGTTCCGGTACGATCTTCGCCTTGTCCGGAAACTCACCGAAATGGGGCTCAAGGAGTACGCCACGCTCCAGTTGCAGCTCATCGAGAAGAGGTATCCCGACAAGAAGGACGCGATCAATATCCAGAAAGCGTACGCCTTCTACTCCATCGGCGAGATTAAAGAGGCGGACATAGCCGTCGAGAGCATCGGTCCCAAGAGCGAGTTCTACACGGAGGCTCTCTTGCTGAAGGGGCAGGTGTACGCCAAGAGTTCCTCGCGCCACAAGGAGGCGGATGCCGTTTTCAAGCAGTTCTTCAAACGGGTAAAGCGGCCGAAGCCCAGCGACGACAAGGGCGTGGAGGACTGGAACAGGGCTGTGAACATGTACAGTTTCGTGTTGAAGGAACTCAAGCGTCCAACTCAGGCGCAGAAAGTACTTGACTCTCTCATTGCCGCCGCCGGGGACACAATGGGGGAGCGATCCCTGATCTTCCGCAAGGCCGAGATCCTCCTCGACGCCGAGGAACAGAAGGGCGAAGAGGGAAAGGCAATCAACACGACGGCCGTGCAGGGGACATTGAAAGCGTTCAAGCAGCTTGGCTACACCTTGGATGGTCCCGGGGTCTCCTCGAATGTGCAGATTGCCCGCGCCAATGTCATACTTGGCTACTCGGCGCTGAAGTCGGCCAAGAAAACCCCCGAGTTCAAGAAGGCCATTGGCTACTTCAAGATGGCGATTGAGGCCATTAAGGCCAGCGAAAAGCTCATGGTCACCTTTGAGAAGGAGGCGCTCGGCGGCGACAAGAGCAAGTCTCCGATGGCTGGGGGAATCTACTACACCGCCAATGCCTACTTCGGCATCGCCCAAGTCATGCAGAAGGCGAAGAAGGTCGTCAACGCCGAAAAGCTCACCGCCAACGCCGCCAAGCTTTTCGAGGTGGTGACCGTGGACTACGAGAGCGAGAGCTACAAGATGAAGGCGCTCACCCGACATGCTGCCGTGAAAGACTTCATGAAGAAGAACTTCGGCAAGGAACTTGCCATGTCGCGGGCGCAGGAGGAAGGGCAGATCGATGTCAAACTTGAGCAGGCCAAGGCTTTTTTCGAAGCCAAGAATTTCGCCAAGGCCGCGCCGATCTATCTCGATGCTGTCCGTGTCGGCCGTCGGAGCAGGCGTCTTCCCGAAATTGTCGAGAGACTGGTCATCTGCTATTGCCGCATGGGCCAGTTCCTCGAGGCGGAAGCGTTGTGCTCGTATCTTTTCACTGCATTGCCGGAGGAGATAGGCACGCAGAATTGCCTATACAGGCTTGGAGGGCTGGTGAACCTGGCCGCGAGAGATGCCAAGAAAAAGAAGAAGTTGAAGGAATACGACCGACTCAAAGAGAAGGAGATGGGAGTCTGGGAATACTTCGTCGAGGTGGCGCCCAATCATCCAAAGGCTGCGGGCATGGCTTATTTGGTTGCGGAGCGTGAGTATGGCAAAGCGTCCCGCATTGCCAAGCGGGCGAAGTCAGAGAAGAATCAGAAGAAGAAAAAGGCGCTCCTCGATCAAGTTTTGGTTCTCTACCGTGCGAGCGCGTCCAAATACCAGCGTGTCATCGACCGCTACAGCTCCTCGGAGAAGGGCGTTCGCGCGTTCTACAAGCGCGGATGGTGCAACTACAGCCTTGGCAACCAGAAGGAGGCCATTGGAGACTTCCTGGCGTACGCCCAGGCGGAGACGCTGAAACAGTATGCGGAGGACAGGGCCGAGGCGAAGTTCCGCGCGGGCGAATTGCTGATGGGCGGCGATGCGCCCCAGGAGGCAATCCAGCATTTCTCCGAGCTTCTGGTCATGCTCAAGCCCGGCAACAAAGAGGGGATCAATCCGAAAACGCGCACTGCCAAGCGGATCCGCGAGGGATCCGGCAGTCTGCTCGCCTGGTCGTATGACCGGGCTGGAGAGCTTGTGCGCCCTCGGCTCACGGAACAGCTGGCACGCATTCGGGAGATTGACAAATCCATCGACGCAGCTGGTGGCGCGATTGCAGGCAAGGAGATGGAGCTTGAGACCCTTGACCGGGAACTCGCGGAACTCGACCGCCATTTCAAAGAGCTGGAGCAGTTCTTCACCGTCATTCGGCTCGACTACATGAAGGCTGCCTTGGAAGACGCCAAGAAACGGGCTGAGGAGACGGCTGGCAAGAGTGAGGAGGAGAAACAGCGCGTTCTCCAGAATCAACAACTCGACGCCAAGAGACTGGCCGAACAAAGAGAGCAGCAGTTCAAGACGGAACTGGATGGCGACCGAAGCACACGCACGGCCGACCGTGGGCAGATTCAGAAGGATCAGGCGGAGCAGGAGATCGATGTCGACCGCATCGCGGGCGAGCTTGCCAAGGCAAATCAACACCTGGCCGAACTGGTCCAAGAGCGGAAAAAGAAGAAGGATCAGGCGGCAGGCCTGCGGGAGAAGCGAGCCACGGCGGAAAGAAACGTGGTGGACCTGGAAGCCAAAAAGCAGACCCTTGCCACCACGCTCCAGGATGCCAGTGACGCGTACGAACTCGCCAAGAGCGAACGGCAGAAACGCAAAGAGCTGCGGAAGAAACGGAACGAGATCGAAGCGCAGCTCGAAGACTGTCGCAATCGGCTTCAGAAAGCCCACGCGACCAGAGCGTTGCTGGAGACTCCCAAGAACACGCGGGACCTTGAGAAATGGGATGCTCGGTTGAAGGTGCTGGAGGTGGAGGTGGCGCAAGCGGAAGTCGAGAAGACAGAGGGAGAGCAACAGCTTCTGCTCTGCAAACTGGATGGTGAATTGCTCCAGGCGCAACTTAAGGCTGTCGCCAAGGCGCTTGTCTTCAATGCCGAGATGACAAAGGCCGTCGCGAAACCGCTAGAAGGGCGACTGGCCATGGAGAAGGAACTTCTGGAACTTGGGCGAGAGGCTCTCGCGGGTTTCCGAACCGCACGGGAGAAAACGACCGAACGGATCGCCCTTCTTCAGAGCACCACCCGGAACACCATCGCGAAGAAACGGGAGAAGATCGAACAGGCGGGGAAAGCGCGGTTGGTGGTGGAGAAGGAGATGGCGCCGATCCAGGCCGAGTTCGACGGTTGGAAGAAGAAGGCAGTGGACGCGTTCGTCCGCTTCATGAAGGAGCATCCCAAGTACAACGAGATGGCCAAGAACATGGCTCGTCTTGGAACGATCCATCTCGAGATGAAGGACTACAAGAACACCGCGAAGATACTCCAGACGCTGGCTGAGAAGTACCCCAAGTCGGACACCGCTCGCCAGGCGCTCTTCAAGCTTGGTCGGGCGCAGGTTGAGATCAAGCAGCTGGACGCTGCCAAGAGCACCTTCGAGCAGTTGCTGAAGTCTCCGTCGTCGATCACTCCCGGCGATCTGCAGTTTCTCTCAAACCGGATGCTCGAGCTGCATTTTCCCGCCATCTCCCTCGCCGCCAGCCGGGAGCTTATCAAGCGTAGCGCCGACAAGAACGATCCGGACCATGAGATGATCCGGGAGAAAGTGCGCGAGCCGATGCTCTTCAAGGCAGCTCAGGCGTCCTTCCAGCTCAAGAAGTACAAAGAGGCTGTCGAGTTTGCGGAGATGGTGCTTTCCGAGAACGCGAAGAGCGCCTACTTTTTCGAGATCCAGTTTCTTTGCGGCATGGCCCGCCGCAGAATGCAGCCCCCCGACCTTGCGGGCGCTCGGGAGGATTTTCTGCTGGTCAACCGCTACGCGGGGAACAACGCCTTGCTGCGGGACCGGTCAAGCTGTAGAGTCGCCGAGTTGGACATACTGAGCGACGATGTGGTCAAAGTACGAAAGGGGCTGGCACTTCTTCTCGGCATCGTGGAGTTCTCCAATCCGGAGAACGACGAGAGCCGTCCCTGGCTTGAGCTTGCGATGGCGGAAAGCGCCAAGGCCTATGCCCTTCTGGGTGACCAGGAGGAAAGCAAAAAACTGGTGACCCGGTACAAGAAAATATTTCCGAAGGGGCAGTATCTGAAGTCTCTCCAGAGCCTTCCTGCGGCCAAGTTTCGTCCAGACCCTAAGCCTTCGGTCGTTGAAGAGAACTAGGCGTACGCTAGCGCGACATGTTTGCACGACAGGATACAGAGTGAGGTGAACGAGCAATGACGACTCATCGACTGACAGCCGGCGTTCTGGCTCTGCTGGTTTCCCTCGGTGCCTTTTCCGCCTTGGGCAAGGGAAAATGCTATGTGAAACCCCTGCGGGGGGCGACGGTCACGGGCACTGACATCACGGCGGATTCCCAGGGGAATCTTGTGCTGATCATCAAGAAGGGCGTCAGTCGCAAGTTCAAGCGGGGAACGTATAGGGCGGCGCATGTGCCGAAGCCAAAATACGTGGCAGTCCTGGAGAAGAAAGCGGCGGCAGGCAGCCTGGAGGAGGTCGTCAAGGCGTCGCCAACCCTCTTTGAGAAGTACAAGTACCTCGGTTGGGGTGGATATATCGCCGCCATTCACGGGCAGGCGCTGTTGTCCCAGAAAAAGGTGGATGAGGCCTACAACGTGTTTGCCGAGGGCTGGAAGGTCCGTGGCGAGCATGCGGACAAGCTGACTCGGGGACGCCTCACATGCCTTGTCGAAAAGGGCGAGTACGACAAGGCATCGCCTGTTCTCGACCAAATGATGTCCAAGATGGGGAAGAGCGATGCAGCCTATGCGTTCAACCTTCGCGGACGTATTCTGGCCGAGCAGGGCAAGACGAAGGAGGCGGTTCTTGAGTATCTGAAAACCCTCCTTTTCATTCCACCCGACTCGAATGTCAAGGCGCGGAACGAAGCGAGAAAACAGGCAGTCGCCCTGCTCCGGAAACTGAAGGATCCGAAGGCGGACGCCATCTTGAAAATGAAGTAGATCCGCTGGAGCCCTCCCGAGGACTCTTGTGCGGATGGGCCCGAGAAAACGACGTCGCAAAGGAATCGAGAACCCATACGAAATGAGGAACGCAACGATGACAGGAAAAATTAAGAATCTCACGGCGCGGGTGATGGTGTTTGGCAGCATGGCCATGACGTCGGCACTGACATTTGCCCAGGAGGCGGAAGAGGTCGCGGGCGATGGTGTCGAGGCAACGGCAAGCGGCCCCGGGTTTTGGGATATCATCTATGGTAACAGCCTCATCAACCTTCTTATATGGTGCATGATTTTCGCCACCAGTTTCGCTGCGGTCTGGCTGATCATCGACTCCATCATCAAGGTGAAGCGGGAGAAACTGATCCCCGAGGGAGTTGTGGAGGGAGTGCGCGCCGCTCTCGAAGAGGGCGATCTGGACGGTGCTTTCCAGACCTGCGAAGCCAATCCCAGTCCCCTTTCGACCATCCTTCTCGCCGGCTTTGGCAATGTCACGGAAGGCTTCGAGGTCATTCAGGAGGCCGTTGCTTCCAGCGCCGAGATGGAGAGCGAGAAACTCATGCAGCATGTGAACTATCTCAATCTATGTGGACAGATCGCCCCCATGCTTGGGTTGATGGGTACTGTGGTTGGCATGGTCGCGGCCTTCTCGGGCTTGGCCAGCACAACTGGCGCGGCAAAGGCCGCGCTGCTGGCACGCTCCATTTCGACTGCTCTCTGGACTACCTGCATTGGGCTTCTCATCTCCGTCCCCGCCGTCCTCGCCTTCACATTGGTGAAGAACTACGCCACCCGGCTCATCCTGGAGAGCGAAGCGACTGTTCTCGACCTGATCAAAGTCCTGCGGAACGCGGAAGTTGAAGAAGAGGCATAGGCAAAATCGACCGGGCATCCAGCTTGCGGAGTTCCTCCCTGGATGCCGATAGAGAAAGAGAGCATTGCCATGAGACGACGTCCAGACACTGGCGTGGGGACACCCATCGCCTCTTTGATTGATGTGGTGTTTCTCCTCATCATCTTTTTTGTCGTGACCGCCGCTATCGAAAAGGATGTGGTTGACGAGACGATCAAGCTTGCACAAGCCAAACACGTGCCAGCCGTCGAGGAGAAGGAGCTGAACACGGTAACCATTAACGTGACGAAGAATGGCACGGTCAACATCGCGCTCCAGACCATGAGCTTGAACACGCTCACCTCCATTCTCAGAGCCACCAGAGAGAGGAGCGGCAATTCTGTCCCCATCATCATACGCAGCGATGGTCAAACCTATTATCGTGATGTGGACAAAGTCATGGAAGCCGTTGGCAACGCGAATTTGTACCGGGTCAAGCTGTCCGCCGAAGTGACGGGAAAATAGCGACGAAGAAAGTGTTCTGCCGCCTGCGACATTGTCTCCGGCGGGTGGAACTGTCCATACTGGAGCCTGCATATCATGTCCAAGAAGAAACTCCGTGGCGACACTGCTGCCGAAATACCCATGTCGGCTATGATTGACGTGGTTTTCCTGCTGCTCATCTACTTCATCGTCACCCAGAAGGACGAGATCTCCGAAGCGCATCTGGCGGTCAACCTTCCCTCGCCGAATCCGTCCCAGCAGGAGGAGATCGATCCGCCGAAGCTTCTGGAGCTTCATGTTCTGGCTGGCCGTGTCCTTCTGAACGGCAATGAATACAAACTGGATGTCATCCAGGAGAAACTGGAGCGATTGGCGAGCCTGGACCCCGACATGACCGTCCTCATCAAGACCAGCGGCAAAGCGAGAACCAAGGAACAGGTTGCTGTGCTGGATCTCTGCAAGGGAGCAGGTCTCTCGAAGCTCAATGTGATGACACTTCTCGACTAGCAAGATCTCCCCCCACCCGCCTCGCTGGCGGCTCTTGGGAGCGTGAGTTGGCGGTGGTACAATGGGGACAACGAACAATCCGACTTTCCGCAGAAGCGGTCTGCACGAAGGAATAACAGCCAATGGATGAAGAAATCCTTACAGAAGAGACTGGCGTGGACGAGGAGTATATCCTCGACCTGGATGCCATTCTCATCGAGTACCACCGTCGTCAGCGCATCGAGGGGATGATGGGGCCGCTCGTGTCCTCTGTCGTCCACATCGTGTTGATCGTCTCGGCGATGATGTTCTTCACCGGTGAGAGCAGGGCGACTCACGATGCGATTGAAGTGACCATGGAGGAGCTTGAGGTCAAAGAGATGGAGGACATGGTGCTGGAGGAGCTTGAGCAGATGGAGGAGATCGCGGAAGACGTGGTACCCACCGTCGAGAAGCCGGATGTCCCGCAGGAAGTTGTCGACATGGCGATAGAGGATGTCAGCGACGAGATTGCGGAGACGGACAATGACATGGACTTTTCCGATGTTCTCGATGTGAAAACAAGCGCGACGCCGCTGAAAATCTCTGGTCTCTATGGGGGTCGCACGAAAAAGGGACGAGCAAAGGCGCGGAAGCGGTGGGGCGGTAGCGCCGCCACGGAAACCGCTGTGCTCAGAGCGCTTCGCTGGTTGAAGAAGACCCAGAAGCCGGATGGATCCTGGTCGAACACCCAGCCCCGCGCTATGGGTGGCCTTGGGCTTCTGACGTTTCTGGCCCACGGCGAGACGCCGCTGTCCGAGGAATTCGGCATGACGGTCACCAAGGCCATGCAGTATCTCACGGACCAGATGATGGCCGTTCCCGACGGGCGGACAGCGGGCCTTGAGAGAGCCTATGTGAACGGCATCGTGACCTACGCCTTGTCCGAAGCCTATGGCTTGACCAATGTTCCACAGTTGAAGCCACCCATGGAGAAGGGTCTTCGCTTCATCGTCAATGGTCAGCAACCCGCCGGCGGATTTGACTACAGCTACAAGAAGGGAGCCCGCTGGGATCTCTCCGTGGTTGGTTGGCAGGTCCAGGCGCTGAAGGCCGGCTATGTCGCTGGCGCCGATGTGGATGGAAACATGGAGGCCATCGAAGATTCCATCAAGTTTCTCACCAAGGTGAGCTATCGCAATGGCAAGTTTGGCTACAGTTCTCCTGGTTCTGGCAGCCCGGGCATGCAGGGGGCCGGTACGCTTTGCCTGCAGCTTGTCGGCGAGGGTCGCTCCCGGGAGGCGAAGGCGGGTGTCAAGAACATCAGCGAGAACTTCGGCGTGGTTTGGGTCACCAAGAAAAAAGTGCTGGGACACAGCAATCCCTGCTACAACTGGTACTACCAGACACAGGCCATGTTCCATGCCGGACTAACCAACTGGAAAAAGTGGAACAAGCAGATGACTCCGCAAATCCTTGGCGCCCAGAAGCGTGATGGTCATTGGGACTGTCCTGGCAAGGGAAAGAAGCCCGAGTACGACCCGTGGTACACCACCACATTATGCTGCCTTACGCTTCAGGTCTACTATCGATATCTGCCCACCTACAAGATGCCCAAGAAGACGGTGTCCAAGGCCAAATCCGTACTCGAGGCATTGGACGAGGACCTCAGCATCGAACTGGACTGACGGAGTGCTTCCCAGCGTCTTCGAAACCGGGTATGGTGGGATCTTGTAGGCACTTGTGCCCCCTCTGTGTTTTTCTCTTGGCGCAGCATGATGGACTATTACGACTGCCATGCGCATCTCGCGGACGAGCGTCTGCGGGGAAAGCTCGACTTCATCGTTCGCGAGTGCGAAGGGCGCAGCGTTCGAGGCGTCGTCGTTGCGGCAGCCCGGCACCTCGACTGGTCTCCCGTCCTGCAGATCTGCACTCGCCCCGGCTTTCTCGCGGCATTGGGTCTGCACCCTTTCTTTCTCGAAGACTGGACCCCTTCGCTTCCGGACGAGCTGAGGACGGCGGTCACCTCCAATTCAAGCGTAGTGGCCATCGGCGAGATCGGGCTGGACTTCTGGCATGGACGTGAGGACGAATCGCGACAGCTGGAGGCCTTCGAACAACAGCTTTCGATCGCTGCGGAACAGGGTCTGCCGGGCATCTTCCACAATCGAAAGTCCTGGCCGGACTTCTTCGCCGTTCTGCGGCGCACACCCTCCAAAGCAGGAGGAGTCTGCCATCATTTCACGGGGAGTGTGGAAGTGGCTTGTGAAGCGCTTGACCACGGGCTGCATCTCTCCTTTTGTGGTCCCATCACCTACGCGAACGCGCACAGGATTCGCGCGGCGGCCGCGTTCACTCCCCTCGACCGTCTTCTCGTCGAGACAGATTGCCCAGACCTCCCAGCAGCTTCGCATAGGGGAGAGCTGAGCATGCCCTGGCAGGTGTCGGAAGTCGTGGAGGAAATCGCCCGGGCCAAAACCATCCCAGTTCGGGAGGCAGCGGAGGCGATCCAGCAAAATTTTCAGCGCCTCTTCGATAGCGTGGAACACGAAGAATGCTGAACTGAGAGAAACGGGATTTGTGTTCTCGCGAGACGATCCGGTGTGTGTTTCCGGGTCAGATGCCGTTGGCGTAGATGTCGAGGATCAGCTCTGTTGCGCGGCGGGCGTCTTCGCCGGCCACGATGGGATCGCGATCTTCGCGAACCGCCTCCACAAAATCCAGGACAATGGCCTCATGTCCAGCGGTGTCAGAAACCGCCGCGCTGCTGGCGCCGCTGTGAATTTTTGTCTGTCCCGCTGAGGACGGATTAGTCACCCCTTCCACCTCCCACACCGTGATCTCGTCGTTCTCCAGCACGACAGTTCCTTTTTCCGCGTGCACTTCCAATCGGGCGGGAAAACCTGGCTTGCAGGAAGTGGAGGCGATGATCGTGCCCACCATGCCGTTGTCGTATCGGAGCAAGGCCGCGCCGTGATCCTCCCCCTCGATTTCGTGGCAGAATGTGCCGAGCGCGCTCACCACTGTCTGCGGAAGTCCAAAGAGCCAGACATACACATCGACATTGTGCGCAGCCTGTTGAATGAACGGGCCGCCGCCGTCCAATGTGCGATCACCCCGGTACGGAGAGCTGTCATAGTAGGCTTGATCCCGATAGAACTTCACCACCAGATCCGCTCCGAAAACACGCCCCAACACAGAATTGTCAAGCAGTGCCCTCAGTGCCTGGTTGTCCGGACTCATACGCCGTTGGAAGGCGACACCAAGCTTCACATCCGCATCTCTGCAGGCACGGATCATGGTGTCCATCGCCTCCCGGGTCACATCCAGCACCTTTTCGGTGAGCACATGCTTGCCAAGTGCCGCGGCTTCGATGGCGCCTGCCGCATGCATGCCGTTCGGCGTGGCCAGAATCACGGCGTCGTAGTCGCTTTGAACGTTGGCGAGGGAATCCACCAATTCCACGTGCTCCGGCACACTCTGGGGGCGTCTGCCCGAGCGTGACACCGTCGCCGCCAACCCCAAACCCGAGAGCTCCGCCAAAATCTTTGCGTAGGTGTCGGCCATGTTGCCGGAGCCCACAATGACAAATCGGAATGCGTTGCTCATCTTGATTCTCCAGTGCTTGCGTGGTGCGTGGACGGTGCGGGGAAATGCCCATGACTGCCTGTTGTGCAGCCATGGGGAATTTCTGCAAGAGCCTCCATAGTATGGAACTCTCTTCGCGCGGTTCAACCCCGTTTGGTTGGCAGGCGCGCCGCTCCGGACAGCGCGCCGCAGGTTGACAACACCCATCAAATGCTGCATCCCGAGCATGAATCGCCCACGTTGACAGTCTCGAGGAGAAATGCTAGACTGAATACGGCCGCAGGGAAATCTGCAACATCCGGAAGTGGAGCATAGCTGCGGGAGAATAATCGTCCTGTCGGGACAATGATGACCGGACGATCGGGAGCCGTGAACAGACCAAGTAGAAGCGCCCGGATGCCAAACACGTGATTGGAGGGCCGATGTCCTCAGCGGCCGATCCGGAACCGAGAACGGTCGTCGAGGACGCCGACCCTCCAGGGATTATTTCCCGACCGGCACGGTGTGATTGCGCGGCTGCGGATTCCGCGTCAGATTGGCCGGAAAGAAATCGGAACAGAACAAGCCTCTTGCTCCCGACTTCGTACCTCGGCCGCTGAAAGGTACGTTCGGTACAAGGGAGAAGAGAATGCGCGGCACCATATCTATCTGCGTGATGATGCTCCTCTTGTCTGCATGCAGTAAGAGTCATTGGGATGAAACTCTGGGACGAAGCGAGGTCGACGCCCTGCTGAAGGCAGTTGTGAAAGCTGGATTGCCTTCTGGGGCTGCAGAGGTATACGGGCGCAAGGCAACATTGGGCGCCACGACCGTGGATGTGCGCTTTGCCTGTACGTCGCAGGAGTTGTCTCAGTTTTTGGTGGCATCATCAGTTTTAGCGGACCAACTCCAGGCTGACAAGCGCACGGTCCTCAACTCAATGTCGGGAGCAACTTGGTGGAAGCCTGACGAGCTTAGTGCTGTATCGGGCACCCAGCAGAACTGGAAGCTTGAGTCCGGTAACGCATCAGGGCTGGTTGTGGCTGGAAGCCCGAAGGAATCAGACAAGATGATTGTGTATCTTTGTGTGACTATCGAATGATGTACCGAACGAGCGGCTGCAGCAGACGGAGTACCGCTGCTGAACCATGTGTTGGGCGTGGGAAGCGGCGAGGGAAGATGGTCAGGACGTGTTGACATGGCGGCGAAGTGCGTGTAAGTTTATGGACCAGGCTAAATTTATAATAGTATAGGTTCCCGGACTAGGAGAGTGAATATGCCCGCACAGCAGAAACCGTTTGTCAACCCCTACCGACCTGGGGCAGGCCACATGCCGCCTTTCCTGGCAGGACGTCACAAGGAAACAGCGGAGTTCGAGTGCCTTCTCAGCCAAGAGGCCATTCTTGAGAACATGGTTCTTACCGGGCTGCGCGGAGTGGGCAAGACAGTCCTCCTCGATACTTTCAAGCCGACCGCCATCGCGTCGGACTGGCGCTGGGTTGGGACCGACTTATCAGAGTCAGCCACCCTAACTGAGGCGAACATAGCCATCCGACTCCTTGCGGACCTATCTGCCGTCTCGTCCGCACTCGTCGTGCGAACGGAAACCACAGGCATAGGATTCGCCAGCAAGGGAGAGGAGAAGCCCGTGACCCTTGACTATGGGTACTTGACGCAGTTCTTCAATGGCACCCCGGGGCTGGTCTCGGACAAACTGAAGGGGACCCTGGAGTACGTCTGGTCCTTCCTCAAGCATCAGCCAACACGAGGCCTCGTCTTTGCCTACGATGAGGCCCAGAACCTTACTGATCACGCTGAGAAGGATCAGTTCCCGCTGTCACTCCTGCTGGACACGTTCCAGTCAATTCAGAAGAAGGGCATTCCGTTCATGTTGGTCCTCACCGGTCTGCCAACCCTCTTCCCGAAACTTGTCGAAGCCCGTACATTCGCCGAACGTATGTTCCGGGTAGTCTTTCTGGACCGACTCACGGATGGGGAGAGTGAAGAGGCCATTGTTAAACCGGTCCAGAAGAACAAGTGCCCTGTCAGTTTGCAGCCAGAATCGGTGCAGACAATTGTCAGCGTCTCGGCGGGATATCCCTACTTCATTCAGTTCATATGTCGAGAGGTCTACGACATATTCCTACAGCAGTTCTCCAAAGGCGAAACGGCAACTGTCCCTGTTGCTACTATTCTCGCCAAGCTGGACACTGACTTCTTCGCTGGACGCTGGTCGCGCGCGACCGACCGACAGCGTGAGCTTCTCCGGGCAGTAGCAAGTCTGGAGAACTGTGATGCCGAGTTTACCGTTCAGGAAGTGGTTGAGCAGTCCAAGAAACTGCTGGAGAAGCCCTTTTCAAGCAGTCACACAAACCAAATGCTTGCCTCTCTCAGTAACGCAGGTCTGGTTTTCAAGAACAGGCACGGGAAGTACTCCTTCGCTGTTCCCCTCATGGGCCAGTTCATAAAGCGTCAGTACAGCGAACTAGTAGACGAGACTGCCCAACAATCGGATGCTGCTAACCCAGATTCCGCTGGAGCTCCATCTGAGTAGCAGATCTGCACGTTGCTGAACTTCTGAGCGGAGGAGTTCACAGAACCAAGTGCTGGGAAGGTATCATCCACCAAAGGCATGCCTTCAGACGAACCATCAATGTAACCGTCGGCCGAGGACGGAGGTTGTGGAATTGCATCGTCCCGATCGAGATCGAAGGAGTCAGTCTTGCCCTTCCGCGATTTTACATACAAGGACAGTAATTTCCGCATTCTATGTTCCTGTTTTGATGTGGTTGTGGGCGAGATCCGCAGGCAGAGGTCATTGTTGGAGGCCTACATCGTTCGGCACCCCGAGTTCCATACCAGCATGACACCGGTCGGCCTGCTGCCGGATGCACCCGAGATCGCGCGGCGCATGACCTTCGCAGCAGCGGCGGTTGGCGTGGGGCCCATGGCCGCCGTGGCGGGAACCATTGCCCAAATGGCTGCGGAGATCGCAATCGACAGGGGGGGACGCCAGGTCATCGTTGAAAATGGGGGGGACATCTTTCTCGCTGGCACATCTCCTGCGACGGTCGGGCTCTACGCTGGTCCGGGCCGCATTGGGGGGCGCCTTGCCTTTGCGGTGACACCCGAGCATCTGCCCCTCGCCATCTGTTCGTCCTCCAGTCGCATGGGGCATTCCACAAGTCTCGGAGACTGCGACCTGGCCACGGTCGTTGCCCAGAACGCAAGTCTAGCCGACGCCGCCGCCACCCATGCCTGCAATCTTGTGCGGAGTCCGCAGGATATTGACAAGGCTCTGGAATGCATTGCGTCGATCAAGGGAGTCATCGGGGCGCTCATCGCCAAGGGCGAGCGCATCGGAGTCATCGGAGATCTGCCCGAACTCGTGCGCAACCGCGACCCCGCGAAGAACCACAAGATCACCCGTGACCGTAACAGCGACATCTTTGAGAAGCCACGGAGCTAGGCATCTGAGCCATGGAAGAGAAACATGCGAAAAACAGGAGAACCTACGTCTGCACAGGTTGCGGAACCTGCTGCAAATGGGGTGGGTACGTCCGGATCAACGGGGACGAGGCAGAAGCGATCGCGGAGTTTCTGGAGCTGAAGTTCGAGGATTTTCTAAACCGCTTTACAGAGCTGACGTCCGATCGGCGCTCTCTGTCACTCATCGAGCGGGACGATGGCGGCTGCATCCTTCTCTCGGAGGACAGCCGTTGTCTCATCCATGCCGTCAAGCCAAGACAATGTCGGGATTTTCCCAACAAGTGGAATTTTCCGGACTGGCAAACGCTCTGCCAAGCAAAGCTTGTCGAGGTCGCGGAGGATTCGGCGGCGCAACATTAAGGGCCTTATATTGCATGCAACATAAGGTCGCTGGGCCCCGTGCACCCTCTTTCCAAAACACAGAAAACGGCATCTGAGCACGCTGGTTCTCCAGGGCCTGGCGAACCTACTTTCCGGTTTGCGTTCTGCGCGGCTCACGGGCCGTTCGCCC
>JAGLDW010000036.1 GCA_023145395.1 Lentisphaeria bacterium
ACGCAGGAAAGCGCAGGCTGGCCTGCGCCCTCCAAAGATGCTCTGCATCGGTGTCCTGAACTGAGCCGCAGGCTCTTTGGAGTGCTCAAGCCTGCTTGAGCTTTTGCTTGGCCGAGGCCTGCCTCGGCCCTCAAAACGAAATTCAAAATGTGAGTAAGAACTTTCCGTGCGGACCCTAAAGGAGATTTGCGATGAAGTTGTTCTGCATCACTCTGGCACTGGTTTTTCTTGCCTGCGGATGTGCTTTTCTGGTCCCGGCAGACTCGTTGTCGGATGTGCCTGTCTATCCATGCGCATTCACTACACGAGCCCCCGTGATTGATGGTCGCCGGGACGCGGTGTGGGAGACGGCGGTCCCTGTTCCCGCCTTCGTAGTGCCCGCCACTGGCGAACCCCCGGTGCACAGCACAACCGCGCGCCTTCTCTGGGACGATTCGTGTCTCTATGTGTTGTACGAGGCCGTGGATCCGGATGTCTGGGCGTTTTGGACAAAGCGGGACGACAGCACATGCCAGGATGACTGTCTCGAGCTGTTCATCAAGCCATGCGATGTGGAGCAGACGCAGTACTGTAATTTCGAGATCAATGCGAGGGGAACCATCTACGACGCCCACGTATACCGCCCCGGCACTCCCATGAGCAACCGCTGGCGCGGCTGGAACTGCGCGGGGATTCGCTGCGCAGTCCAGGTGGATGGCACGGTGAACAACTGGCATTCGGACGACCGGGGGTGGACGCTGGAAGTCGCGATTCCATTCGCCTCGTTGCCCTGGTTGCGGGAGGCGCCCCAACCAGGTGCGCGCTGGCGCTTTCATGTTTCTCGCTGCGAGTATTCCATGCAGTTGGAGAAGGGGATGGAGCTGAGTTCGTGCGCCGTGCTGAGCCGTCCGTCATTTCATCTTGCAGCGGAATGGATCTGGCTCGAATTCGCCCGATAGGGAACCCTGGGAGGCATTGAAGCCATGGAAAACCACATCTCTCTGGAGCTTTCGCATCAAGTCGGGAATTCCCGGAATTCGGAAGGTTCGTTCATCACCCTGAAGGATGGCCGGATCCTGTTCGCCTGGTCGCGGTACCGCGGCGCAAGCTGGGCGGATGAGGCCCGGGCCGACATTGCCGTGCGAACTTCCTCGGACGGCGGGGTCACATGGACTGCGGAAGACAGAATCATCATCAGGGACGAGGGGGATCAGAACGTGATGAGCACGGCGCTTCTGCGTCTGCAGGATGGTCGCATCGCACTGTTCTATCTGCGCAAGAATAGCGACATCGACTGCTGTCCCCGGATGATTCTGTCCAGCGACGAGGGCGAGACGTGGAGCGACTCGGCGCTGTGCGCCGCTTTTCCCGGCTATTTTTGTCTATTGAACGATCAAGCAGTTCAACTGCGGTCGGGGCGGATCATTCTTCCCGTCTCGTGCCATACCGACATTTCGGCGGGTGGGGCGCTTGTTCCTGGCGGCAGTTCGATCGTCTGTTTTCTCTCCGATGACGCGGGCCGGTCCTGGCGCGCATCCCAGAGTCGCTGGGCACCGGACCGCTGCGGGGATCCTGGCGTTGCCGAGCCTGGGATTGTCGAGCGTGGCGACGGCAATTTGTACTGCTATGCACGGACAAAGTTGGGACGCCAGTGGGAGAGTATATCTCGGGACCAGGGCGAGACCTGGGCGCCTCCGCAGCCTTCGCGTTTTCGCTCTCCCGCCGCGCCAATGAACATCAAACGCATTCCCCAGACTGGCGATCTGCTAGTGGTCTGGAACGACTTGACTCCGCGCTGGGGGATCCCGAAGAGGAAGTTGGTGAAGGGCTGGATCAAGGATAGCAGTTGGGGCAGGACACCACTCGTGGCGGCCATCAGCAGGGACGAAGGAAGGAGTTGGCGGCACGCCAGGGCCATCGAGACGGATCCTGGGCGGGGGTTTTGCTACATTGCCATTCACTTCACCGAAGACGCGGTGTTGCTGGCGTATTGCTGCGGCGGAGGCGAACAAAGTGGAGTTTTGCAGGATCTGTGCATTCGCCGCGTGGAGAGGGAGTGGTTCTACGAGTGAGCGCCCCGTATGCCAAGAACATCGAGAAGGGACGCCATTTGCGAGAAATCGGGGACGATGACCTGGGCGCCCGCCCGCACGAGACGTGTTCGCTTGGCGGGATTGAGACCGAAGCGATGCACCTCGTCACTGGCGACTCCCACGGCTAGCGCTCCTCGTCTCCGGGTTTCCCGAATCTCGACGGGACCATCCCCGAAGGTCACCAGTTTCCCAGGGTCGCCGACATTCGCGAGGATCCGGTCGAGCACCATGCGCTTCGCCTCCTTGGACACATCTCCGACGGCGCCGTATATGCGGTCCGCAAAGAGGGGGGCATAGCCCATGGCCTCCGCCTCCGCCCGCACGTCGTCCTGATCCGTCCCGCTGGCCAGAAAACACTGGATGCTCGCGTCGTTCAGCGCCTCCAGGAACGGAATGGCATTCTTGACCGCGAAGTCCTCGCGGGTGAGTTCGCCGGATTTCAGACGGGCCATCCTCTCGCGGACTCGCCGCATGAGCGCCCGGTTGTAGATGTCCTTGTAGCCGTGCGTGTCCAGCATCCGCTCCGGTGGCACGATGCCGAACTCGCGTACAATTTCCAGAAGCCCCTGCATCTGGACCAGGGTTTGCACGCCGGTTGTCTGGTCGATGTGCCGTCGGACTCTGGTGGCGGTTTTGTGGTAGAGCGATTCGTCCGCATGCTCGAACTGGTCCCCGAGTACAGCCCGAATCATCATGGGCTCCATGACCTCCTCCCAGCCCTGTCGCAATGTGGAGATGGTCCCGTCGTGGTCGAAGATGGCATATTTGATTTGCAGGTTCGTCGGGGGATTGCCGATGATTTCGATCCGTGTGCCGTTCCAGTGGACAGCCCGTCTCGGATCCTCCGCGAGTTCTGGTTCATGAACGTAGATGGGTGGCGCCGCGACAGACCGAACTTCGGCCTGCGTGGCAGTGCCAGTCTGCCTGAGCTTGGTCACAGTGACCCGGGCGACGAAGTTGCCGATCTCGGCGGCTTCGTCCGTGGTCGCTCCGGCGGCGATGGCGGATGACAATCCGGCTAGAAAGCTGTCGCCCGCTCCCACAGGGTCGATGGCACCTCTCGTTTCGAGGCCAGGCACTCGTATCGCTGCGGTCTCGTCCAGGGCCACGCATCCTCTGGCTCCCCGGGTCACAAAAACGGGATTCCCATTGCGCGCGAACAATGTTCTGGCGGCGGCTTCGGCCTCGTCACGGAGCACTAGTTCACCCGGCTCTCTGCGGAGTCCGCAAAGGCGCACGGCTTCGCAATCATTGACTTTTAACCACGCATCGGGATAGCTGTCCGCATGATGGCGCCCGTCGTAGAGGAATACTGTGCCTGGGTTGTCCTGCATGATTTTGCGGAGGCGCTGGCGCAGAAAGGGTGTGTGAACACCACTGAGGACCTGTTGGTTTACGATGACGATATCCAGATCGGGCAGGGAGGACTCAAGGCATTGGAGAATGGCCTCCGCCTCGGAGTCGGCGAGCGCGTTGAAGTTGCCCATGTCGATCCGCGCGAGTTCGTCGGCGCCCACGTGGGGCTTGCAGTAGGCCAGTGTCTGCCACGATTCAGCATCCCGGCAGATGACCAGCCCCTCGCAGTCGGCGCCAAGCTTCTCCAGCAATGTGGTGAGGCAGGCGCCGAAGGGGTCAGTGCCGACCGCGCCGAAACAGCGAATGGTCCCGACTCCGAGGGCTCCGAGGTTGGCCACCACATTCCCCGCCCCCCCGAGAGAGTAGTTCTGCGTGCGCACGGGCTGCGTCGTCAGACCTGTCTCCACCGACTTTTCGCCAGCGGTGGGGTCGAGCGTCCAGTAGATGTCGAGACAGAAGTCGCCCAGCACCGCCACGCGGACGTGTTCGAGCGTCGCGAGAATCTCTTCCAGCCGTTTTTCGTCCAGCATCGCTCCGCTCCTCTTTGGCTCCGCATAGCTGCCGCGGCACCCTCGTCAGATCGTGTACTCGTAGTACTATCGCGTGAGAGCGGGGCAAAGCGAGTGCGCCGCCGAGGGGGTGGGAATTGTTTGAATTTAACGTGTGAAGAGGCATGTTGCACGCAGGTAATCCAGTCATTTTCTGGGCCTTGTATTCCCACGATTTCCGGAGCTTTGCACGACCATGTTGGTTCGTCGCCAAAATGATTCGTTCACGTTGATCGAGGTTGTGGTTGCCGCCACGATTCTCGGGTTGGCAGTGAGCATGACCCTGGGAATCATCGGGGCGGCGCGCGCTCGGGTGCTGCGTGCGGAGCAGAGGTGGGGGAAAGCACATCTCACCAGTCAGGCCGCGGAGCTTTTTCTGCTTGGCGGTCCCCAGGCGGACAAGCCCCCAAACCTGTTGCCTGAGGGCTTTGACGCCATGTGCGAGATCGTGGAGGTTGAGGATGTGCCCGTGGAGGCGCAGGAGCCCATGCGCGATTGGGCACTGGGCGCATTTCGGATCCGGGTGACGGAACCGTCGGGCTCCTTGTTGTCCGAGGTGATTGTGCAGAGCGTGGTCCGCGAAGACGATTTGGAGTAATTGGGAGTCGGTTCTTGGTGGTCAAGAGGGACAATTCGACAGGTGTGCATCCTGGCTGCAGAGCAGCTGGGGCGAAATCTTTTTTCACCTTGTTGGAGCTGTTGATTGCCACCGCCATCTTCTCTCTGGTCCTCGTCATTCTCCTTGGTTTCTCCAGCCATGTGACACGCACGTGGGAGTCGTTGCGCCGAGAGGAGACATTGTTCTCCGAGCTGTTGGCGCTGGAGCGTGCGCTGGACAGCATGTTCTCGAACGCAGTGCCTTTTTCCTGGCCTTCGGATGAGAACGAGAATGAATCTCGGCCCGTGTTCGTGGGGGAGAAAGAGCATGTGCGCCTGACGTATCTGCACCGTTTGAACAGTGCCGAAGACGGCGCCATCCGCTTTGTCGATGTGCAGCTCGAGGAAGACGAGTTAGTTGCTTGGCACACCGAGCGCCCTTTGTTCAACTGGGAGGAACTCTCCGCAGTTGGGCAGCGAACTGTTCTGGCTCGCAACGTGTCGTCGATCGAGTTTGTGTATGGCGATTGGAGGCCGGATGCGGATGCCGATTGGGGATCTCGACTGGAGTGGGTCGGTCTCTGGGAGGGGGACGAAGACGACAAGCCGCGGGAGCATCTGCCCCTGGCCATCATGCTCACAGTGACGTGGGAAGACGGTCGTGTGGAGTCATGGCTGAGGCGGACGGCTGGGCAGAGCTATCGTAGACGTTTCGGGAAATGGGCGCCAAGAAAGGACGAGTCATGAGCTTGGCCCGCGCAGCAAACGCATCCGACCGACGCCAGCGAGGAGTCGCGCTGGTCATCGTCATGGGTGTTGTGGCGACGGCGGGCGTGATGGTTGCGCATCTCGCGATGACCACGGAAGTGTTGGCGCGTGAGGCAGTGGTGGCCTCTGAGCGGCAGCGTCTCCGTTATGTTGCGGAGTCGGCGGCGGGCCGGGCGGCGTGGATGTACATGACGGACCGCCGACTGTTCACCGATCGCTCTCTGGGAGGCGTGCCTGCAGCCCGTGAGACCAGCGACTTGGAGCCATGGATGCTCGACGGACGGGAGCATCGTGACGAGGAGGCTGGCTGGACAGTCCGTCTCGGCGATGCCTTGGCGGGTATCGACTTCTCCGGGCGGAACCCCGGGGAGGAGTTGCGTGTTCAAGGCGCCGCCGCACCCGATGAATCCGAGGAGTCCGAGGAGCAAGAGATCATCGACGAGTTTCTGGACATTGTGAAGGACTACATCGACACGGACGATCTTGTCCGCTTGCGTGGCATGGAGCGTTCCAACTACGAGGATGCGGAGATGCTCGGGCTTCCCCGTGATGCTCCGTTCCACTATCGCGAGGAGGTCTATTGGCTCCCCGGATGGAGCGAGGTAGTGTTTGGACGTGTGCGCTTGATTGCTCCCCGGGGCATTGGCCAGGGATCTCGGCGGCGGAGAGAGAGAAAGCCTCCTTTCTTCTCCGCGTCTCCGGGGATGCTGCGAGAGAAGGGAAGACTCGAGGACGACGAGTTGGAACGCGTTCTGGCGGCGCGGCGACAGTGGCAGACGAGCGGCGAGCCGTTGGAGGAATCCCTCGACGCCTTGCTTGTGGGCAGGCTGAAAAGCAGCTTCAGCTTCGTCGAATCCGGATTGGCAACCATCGAGGCTGTGGCACATTCGTTTGATGGTCAGGTCTCTCGCACGGTGCGTCTTACGATGAATTGTGATATTGGGCGAGCCGAAGCCTACTCGGACAAGGAGCGCAACACATGGGCTGTGTGGGAGTCTCGCGTGGAGTGACACTCGTGTGCCAGACGGTTGACATTTGGGCAATCGGAAGCAAATTTTCAATCTGTAGTATAGGGTCTGTCCCGGCGCGAGTTGCCGGGGATCCCAAGAAGCCTGATACCTGTGGGACGTGATGAGTCTTTTCCCCCGGAAAAATTGTGTTGCTGTGACGTGGACACTGAGCGGAGAGTGCCGCGGCGTGCGTCTACGGGGCAGTGGCGCGCATTGCCGCGTCATGGCGGTGTGGAATGCCACCGTGCCGCCGGGCGAGGGCTTGGCGAGTGTGCTAGCCGAGGGCGTTGAGGCGCTTGAGGCGAATCAGCAGACGCTCATCGTGGCGGGCGGGGCGGAAGAGGGCATCTCCTTTGTTGATTTGACTCTGCCTTCCCTGTCCTCCGACGAACTGCGTAGCGCTGTGGGGTTCGAGTTGGCGAAGCATTGTCCGCTTCCCGCGGATCGCGTCGTCTCCGGCTTTCGCATTCTGTCGTCTGGCCCATCGGTTCGCGTGCGTCTAGTCTATCTCCGCCAGGTGGTCTGGGAGAAGTGGCTGGAGGCAGTGCGGGGGATCGGGGTGGGGGTTGACGCAGTGGTGACTCTCGCATTTGCCCTGGATCCGGTGCTCGAGGGGCACGATCTTGTTGTTGGTGGGGCAAAAGACGGCACTTGTTTTTCCCTCCGTGCGGGGGTGGAGTCCGCACGTCATCCCGTTCCCGGCGCGCCATCGCCAACGGACGCTGCGGACCTTTCTTTCCTGAAATCGTCTGGCGCACTTGGGAGTGTGCCCTCGGATCAGAGAGCCAGCTATGCCCCG
>JAGLDW010000360.1 GCA_023145395.1 Lentisphaeria bacterium
GGTCGGAGCCGCTGGACCGCGCATCTGCGGGAGGACTCGAGGCCGATGTCTCCTGCGAGTGCGGTTTGAGGATCTCTGCAGACAGGAAGAGGATGGCCGCGACCGTGATGGCCCGACGGGCCCTCGTCGCATGGAGCATGCTTCCGAAGCACCCGCAAGGCGGCCCTCGATCTGCTTCAAACATGAGATAGACTGCCATTGCGGAGGCAAGTAGCAGCGATACTACGGCGCCAGTGCGCGCTAGGCGCGCGTGGTGTCTGAAACCCGCCAGCAGGAGGCAGCCCACGCAGAACTCCAGAAGAATCACCGCCCAAGCCACGACTGAGGCCACAGCAGTTCCGGCGCCGAGGTGATGCTGGCAGTACCCGATCAAGGACAGTGGCGCAGCCGCCTTCGCGGCCGCGGTGAGTATCCAAAGTGCTCCGAGAAGGAGCCTCGGAAGGTGCGGCATCGCCCGGGCTTTCGATTGGCTACTGGCAGCCACCGCATGGCATGGCAGTATAGATGTACTGGTTGCCGACCCCGGTAGGTGACCAAGCTACTGACGGGCAGTGGAGCTTTTCACATCGCTCCATGCAAACGGCGGTGCTAGTGCCGTTCACCGTCGTGTAGGCTAGCCAGCATCCTGACCCCGGCTGAGCCTTCTTGCAGCCGCAGTATTGATAGGTCGTCTTGCCTAGCTTGATTGAACGCTTGTGGCAGCTTCCCCCAGATGAGGCACATGCGTCGTAGGAACAATCCGGGAATCCGACCCTGTACTCCAGGTAGACGTCGTCTGGAACCTCGTCTCCGTTCGTGTCTACGCCGTAGATCATGAGCCGGCAATCGTCCGTTGAGTTTGCTCTGACCAGGGTGGAAACACCGAGCACGGCAACGGCTGCCGCCACCGCTTGCAGCAACGTGAGGATCCAACGCATGCAGGCCTCCAAACTCAAGCGCCACTCCGCGCCATCGATGGCCGGTGGTCTTGGATGGTGAATGTGCTTGGAGTCTGGGGGAGGGGGGGGGCAGTCTGTCAAGTGGAATCTCCTGGCCTTGAACTTTCCCAATGCAGGGTGTGCAACTTGGGCCTCCGAAGGCGGCTCCAAGGGCCGTTGCGTGGGAAGCATTGGGCCAGCAGGAAAGGAGCCGTGGGGCAACTACCCCACACAGTTGCGGGTAGCTGGTGGGGCACACCAGCTCGCGTGGCACGGGGCTCCGGGGAAGACCCACCCCACGCTGTCGAAGACTTCACGGTCCGCGTTGACGAACCGTCTGGAGACTGGACGGGCTTGCGTCACTCTCTGCCACCAGGAACTGGTTCACACAGCCATGCTGGTGCAAGAGAACCCTCGCGACCTGACACGCATCCGCTTCGCTCTCCAGCGGATCCCCAAGTCGGGGAGCGAGCGCATCGTGACCGAGTCTCCTCCCGGATGCGGGATGACGATGTTTGAGCGCCCGCCCGGCGCCGAGGCCATCCGGAGGTTGGGTGCACGCTCCAGCCTCCACG
>JAGLDW010000361.1 GCA_023145395.1 Lentisphaeria bacterium
TCGAACGACAGGCACCAGAAACGCCAGGCGGTCCGCGGTTCGCCGATGTTTCCGTAATGCGAGTTCATCAACACCAGGGTGCCGGGGGTGGAAACGGCATGGTGCTCGCCCACACGCACATCCGTCTTGGACCCCGATGTATGCAGGCCGAACTCCAGCAGCGCTCTGCATCCAGTCGCGACACGCGTGCGGTCCTCTGCGATGTACCAGACGGGGGCACGGTCGAGGGTGGACAGCCAAACAATCGTCGAATGCACAATTTCGCTTGTTTTGTCCAAGTTTTCGCAGGATTTTTCCAAGTTACTGCCCTTTATAAGAGAGTGGAAAACCCATACAGTAGCACAACTGATGTGCCATCAAAGCACGGGAATAGTCCAGATTGTGAAACCAACGAGAGGAACTACGGACATGATCGAAGCCAGCAGACGGAAAGAGATTCTCGCAGGTGAGCGTTCGACGGTCTATTCACGTGGCGAGCCGCTGCTGGGCGGCACCTACACGGAGGAGGAGATCGAGGCTGTCGTCAAGACCATCCGGGCCTCCATGGACCCGTCCGTGGGGTTTGGATTCGGGGTCGCGGAAATCGAGAACTTCGAGCAGGAATTTGCGAAATTCTGTGGCGTGAAGCATGCCATTTCGATCAACGGCGCTGGCACGGGGCTGGATATGGCCATGATGGCGCTGGATCTGGAACCCGGTGACGAAGTGATCGTGCCCGCTATCAACTTCAAGGCTGCGGCGCTGTCGGTGATTGGGCAGGGGGGCAAGGTCGTCTGGTGCGATGTGGACGAGCGCACCTTCCAGGCCGATCCGGAAGATGTGGAGCGGCGCATCACTCCGCGCACCCGTGCGATCTATCCTGTGCACATGAACGGGATGTCCTCGCCAATGGACGAACTGCTGGAGATCGCCGAGCGGAATCCGCATTCGAAGCATGGCCCGCTCCAGGTCGTCGGCGATGCGGCTCGGGCTCTGGGAGGCGGCTACAAGGACACGCGCATCGGCAAGAAGGGCTGTTGCACGATCTTCAGTTTCCACACCCAAAAGAACATGACGACCCTCGGCGAGGGCGGTGCCCTGACCACCGACGACGACGAACTTGCCCAGCGCTTTCGCGCCATTCGTCAGTTCGGCGCCGGCCAGGGCTGGGGAACGAACTACAAGATGACCAAGGTGCAGGCCGCAGTCGGTTCCGTGCAGTTGCGGCGTCTGCCCGAGTTCCTCGATGGACGCCGCCGCGTGGCCCACGAACGACACGAGCTGCTGGCGGGCCTGCCCGAGATCATCCTGCCCTACGAGCCTGCGGAGTGCTGGCATAGCTTCTACCTCTACACCTGTCTCGTGCCCGATGCCTGGGCCGTCGAAAAACGCAACAGGCTTATCTCGATCATGAGCGCGGACTATGGTGTCGGCTGCTGCGTCGCCAATCCGCCGCAATACACCCAGACTCCGTATTTGGGCAAGATGACGCCTGGGCAGGACTTGCCGCGCAGCAACCGTCTGGCGGAACGCCTGTTCTGCGTCTCCATGCACCCAACCATGACCACCGAGCACAATGAATATATCTGTTCGGCGCTGATCGAAACCGTGGAACAACTCCGTAGCGAATAATGGACCGACAGGAGAGCAACATGAGCAACATGACCATCGGGATGATGACCTACTCGTTTCACCGTGCAGTGACCACAGGCGCGACCGACGTGGCCGGCCTTGTCCGGACATGCGCCAAGATAGGCGTGCAGGATATGGACTTGAACTACGCGAACTGGACCGATCCGGATCGGGATGTCCCAGCCACGCTTGCGGCGTTGGAGGAAACCGGCGTGGGCATGGCGTCTTGCCACTCCAGTTTGGACCTGGTGACTCGCGGCGAACAGGCGCTGGCGGAGCGCACAGCCGGACTGCGGGTGCATTGCGAACGTCTGGCCAAGGTGAAGTGTCGACATCTCATGCTCGGCAGTGTCACCAACGATCTCTCCTCGGGCGAGTGGCGTCGGCAGTACGGGATTGGCCTGGCTGAAGCCGTATGCGTGGCCGAGGACTATGGGCTTAGCGTGACTTTTGAAAACCGGGGCGGCGCCATGGGCGAGATGGTTGGCAGCTTCGAGCATTGCCTGGAAATTCTGGAGAGCGCCAATGATCCGCGTCTGGGGTTCACCTTCGATGTGGGCAATTTCCGGTACATGGGTCTGGACCAGGACGAAGCGTTCGACCACCTCGTGGAACGCATTGTCCACGTGCACCTGAAGGATGTCGTGCCCTCTGGCGCTTCGTTCGCCATGATGCCGTTGGGCGAAGGTGAGGTGGACAATGCGCCCTCGATCCGCAAGCTGATGGCCCGTGGCTACACGGGTTGTCTGGCCATCGAGTGCGGCGGCCGCGGCAGCGATGAGGAAGACGCGGCAAAGAGCGTCGCATTCGCCAGGCGCGTGCTGGATTCCGGCGCCGAAGACTGATTCTGACTAACCTCTTGCACTGTCCGACAAAAGGGAAAAGACAATGCCACAATTTGAGCTGCTGAACGACAAGGATCTTCCAGTGCTCGCGGATGCCGCGCTGGACGTGCTGGAGCAGGTCGGAATTCTCTGCCAGAATGAGGAGATGCTGGAGGCGCTCGCCGATTGGGGCGCGATCGTGGACCGCGAAAACGAGGTGGCCAAGTTCCCGAAGGCGTTGACCTCTGAATTCGTGTCTGCGCTAAAGGCCGAGATGGGCGAGGAGGAGGACGACAGTCCACGGGCCTTTCCAAAGGTTGGACTACCGGGGATGGGCTGTCAGATCGCCCAGTTTGTCCATGACCATAGGAAGCAGGAGAAACGCTCGGGCAACCGTGAGGAGC
>JAGLDW010000362.1 GCA_023145395.1 Lentisphaeria bacterium
GTTCGGCGATGCGCTGTCGGCTGGCAACTCAGGTCATTGCCTGCTCTTGCAGGATGTGCCGCCCATGCTCGAGCCCCTCGAGGCGGGAATGCTCCTTGCGGAGTACGCACACAAGCCCGGCAAGCCCTTTGCCTGGCACGTCAAGCAGGTGGATTACCTGATCGAAATGGGAGATATCCTGGGCATCGACGACTGGTTTGCCTGGGGTGCCTCATGTTTTGCACATCCCCTGCGGCTGGACAAGGATGTGGCGGACAAGTTCCTGCGCCGGGCGCGGGAAGGCGCCACCGCCGGCTTCACCCAGATGCCGGTGGGCGGCGTGAGCACGCCGATCACGTCGGCTGGTTTCGTGGTCGTGTCCGCCGCCGAGTTGCTGGCCACCTGGATCTGCGGTCGCGCAGTCAACCCGCAGGTTCCCCTCTACGGCAGCATGTGGGGGGGCGCCATGGATATGGCGACTGGCTCGGCCACCTACTTCGCCTTCGACGGCATGCGCAACGCCCTGGCCCACGCGGAATTCATCCGCAAGTGGACAGGTGTGCGCGTTAGCGCGGGTGGCGCCGACTACTGCAGCGCCAAGGTGCCCGGCTATTTTGCCGCCTGGGAGAAGGCATACAAGGCGATGACCCTCGCCGCGTTCACTGGCGCCTGTGGAGTGGGCAGTGGCATGGTCGAGGACGGCAAGACGCTCAGTCCCGTGCAAATCCTGCTCGAACGCGAGCTTGCCCTGGGCGTGCAGCTCTACTCGCAGCAGCTCGAAGTCACACCCGACACCATCGCGCTCGACACCATCGTCGATGTGGGCTTTGGCATTCGCAGCAACTACATGAACGAGCAGCACACGCTCGAACATTTCCGCGAGGACACTTGGCTGCCGCGAATACTTGACCGCTCCGGCTATGCTGGCCCCGAGTGGGAGCAAGGCGTGCTCGACCGACTCCAGGACAAGGTCGATGAACTGATCGCAAGCTATCAAAAGCCCGAAGGCCGCGAAGACCAGCTCGCCAAGATGCGCGAGGTCGTCGAACGAGCCAGGTGCGATTTCGCATGATCAGCGCCGTGCGTCGAACGAGCGCACATGCTGGTAGGACAGAATGCGTTCATCAGCAGTCATGAACAGATAGTCGTGTGCCATAGCTGTAGCCACCAGCATCCGGTCGGCCGGGTCGCGGTGGAAGTCGCCGGGGAGTTCGTAGGCCAACACGCTCGATTCGTGGGACAATGGCGCCGTCTCCGCCAGCAGCATGGCCAAAGACTCACGTATCCACGTCCGAAGCGACCCGGCCAGCGCCAATCGTTCGCCCCAAATGAGGCGCGAGATCTCAAGCGAGGAGACGGTGGAGACGTACATCTTCGTGTCGGGTGCCGAGAGCAAGGCGAGCGCTTCGGCACCGAACTCCTCGGGAGACTCCTGAGACCAGATCCAAACGTGCGTGTCCAGAAGAATGTTCATCGCTCCATTTCCCACTCATCGGAGAAGTCTGCGTGGACGATATCCCCCAGAATGCTAAATCGTCCCCGAAGAGCGCCTAGAACACGCTCGGGAGGCTTCTCCGCATAGGGAATGATGCTCGCAAGGGGACGCTTCCGAAGAGTGATCAGAAGCGGAGAACCAGTGCGTTGGACGGTTTTCATCTTCTCAATGCACTTGGCTTTGAACTCAGAGACCCCAATTGTTTCCATAGCCATGCTCCTGTTGACATCCCGAATCCATGAATCAAAGTAACCTAGTCATATGACCAAGTCAAGTAACATGATGTGAGACGACGTAGATTTGCGGAGTCCGCACCTTCGTCACGCGGAAAATGGAGTACGGTTGTGAACGAACTTGCCCTACATGGCGGCGCACCGGTGCGAGACAATCCCATCGCCCCAAGCGGCGAGCGGTTCGGCGACGAGGAGATTCGGCTTCTCACGGAGGTCATTCGCTCCCAGAAGCTGAACTGCAACTGCGGAACACGGGTCAAGGAATTTGCCCAGTCCTTCGCGGACGCCATGGGGATGACGCATGGTGTGATGGTGACCTCGGGCACGGCTGCCATCCACTGCGCGCTCGGAGCAGTGAACTTGAACCCAGGCGACGAAGTCATCACCGCCCCGATCACGGACATGGGCACGATCTATCCCATCCTGGCGCAGAATGCCGTCCCCATCTTCGCGGATCTGGATCCGGACACGCTCTGCATCGACCCGGAAGATGTCGAGAAGCGGATCACCGCGAAAACCAAGGCGTTGCTACCAGTTCATTTCTGCGGCAATTCCTGCGACATGGAGCCGCTCCTTGATCTTGCCAAACGCCACGGATTGGCCGTGGTCGAGGATTGCGCGCAGTCATTCAACGCGCAGTATCGCGGCCGCAAGGTTGGGACCATGGGCGACTTCGGCTGTTTCAGTTTCAACCAGTACAAGCATATCTCCTGTGGTGATGGTGGGGTGGCCGTCACCAACGATGAGGATCTCAACGAACGCGCCGAGCTGTTTTCGGACAAAGCCTGGCCCCGCAGCGGCGACCGTCGCGACCACCGCTTCCTCGCCCCAAACTACCGCGTGACAGAGCTTCAGGCCGCCGTCGCCACGGCCCAGTTGACCAAGCTGGACTGGATCACTGACACGCGCCGGGATCGGGGCGATCTGCTCACCTCACTGATCAACGACGCGCCAGGGGTGCATCCCATACAGGTGTATCCGGACGGGGAATGCACATACTGGTTCTACTGGTTGCGCGTGAAGGAAGCGGTCCGTGCTGATTTCGTGAGTGCTCTCAGGGCCGAAGGTCTGCCCGCTACGGAAGGCTACATCCAGATTCCGGTCTATCTCTACGACGTCATTCGGGAGAAGAAGACCTACGGGGACTCGCACTTCCCATACGGTTGCCCGCCGTTCCGCGACCCCGACAACGAGATCGAGTACTGCGAGGGCCTGTGTCCAGTCGCGGAGCGTGTGCTCCGGGAGATGATCCGGATCAATCTCAACGAGTTCTGGACCGAGCAGGATGTGCAGGATGCCGCGCAGATTATCAACAAGGTGGCCAAGTTCTTTGCCAGAAACTAGTCCGGAGTGACGCCCCGACAAGACCCCAACGCCCTTGTGTCGTTGGTGAACAAGACCGTGTCCTAGTCCGGAGTGACGCCCCGACAAGACCCCAACGACCTTGTGTCGTTGGTGAATAAGACCTTTGACCCCATGCGCGTACCCACTCCACCCTCTCCGCAGTGGCGGAACGCCACTGCGGAGAGGGGATGGAGGGACACGGCGCTTCCGACGGGAGCCTGATCGTTAGCTCCAACGGCACAAGGCCGTTGGGGGCTTCAAAAACCAGTTGGATAAGTCCGACGTCTGGAGTTCGACATGACAGACAGCATTGAAGTGGGCTTTGCCGCAGCGGACATCACGCCTGAGACAAATCGCCAGACGATCTACCACCGCCTTGGGGATTGTCCGGATGGCACAGTCCCAATTCTCGATCGGCTGTTTGCGAGGGCAACCGCATTCCGCAGTGATGATTGCCTGGCCATCTGGGCATCTCTGGATATCTGTGTGCTGTCCACGGTCCTGCGCGACCGGATCGTTGCTGAGTTTGGGCAGCAGGGCATGCAAGCCGACCAGGTTTCCCTGTCGTCCACACATACCCATTCCGCACCGACCGGCCACAACTTCAACGGCGTGGAGCCGATGTCCGAAGAATATGTGAGCACTCTGGTCGATCAGACCGTGCACGCTATGCGTAGAGCCGTCGAGAATGCCCAGCCGACCGAGATCTCGTTCGGGGAGGCGACAGTGGATCTAAGCGTGAATCGCCGTCAGATTGGACGCATGTCGGTGGTCAACGACCTCGCCTCGCCGACCGGTTTGGTGGACAGCGAGGTGTCTATTGCCAAGATTCGTCAACAGGATGGGAAGACCGGCCTGTTGTTCAACTACGCGGCCCATCCCCTGACGATGTGCCCTGAAAAAGGCGTGATTTCCGCTGATTTTCCCGGTCGCGTTGCCGCGATTCTCTGTAGACAGGGCGTTGCGGACCACGCACAGTTTTTTCAGGGCTGCGCCGGCAACGTGAACGTGAAAATTAGCGGCGAGGGCGCGGCGGACAGAGCCGGGCGGATACTGGCCGACGCCATTCTCGAGGCTGCGGACTCCGCCGGCCCCGCAACGAGCTGCGAACTCCGCACCGCGTCGGAGGTCGTGCATCTCCCCTGGGCCAACATCCCCACTTTGGAGGAGGCCCGTCAGATACTGGCCGATGTGAGAGCGCCGGGTGGCAAGGGGCAGGCATTCTACAAGCTTCCCTGGGCAGAGAAACTGGTGCGCACTCTCGAAGCAGGCCCAATTCCGGACCATGCCGAGGTACTTGTTCAGGCGATGAAGCTGGGCGACGCCGTCTACCTAGCGCTGCCGGGCGAAGTCTTTGCCGAAATCGGTCTCGAAATCAAGCAACGAACTGGCCTTGAACATCTCTTTGTGGTCGCTTATTCCAACAACGGCGAAATCGGCTATGTTCCCACAGCGGAGACCTTCAAGGAAGGCGGCATGGAAGTGGACGCCTCCCCCTTCTACTACGGCCTCTTCCAGCTCGCCCCGGAATGTGGTGAGATTCTGACAGAATCGGCGCTACGCGTAGTGCTGAACATCTGCGCTTCGTGAACTGCCCCGAACGTGGGAGGCGACCTCCGGACAGTGAGTCGCTAGAAACGGGCGGGCGTGTTTGGCCATCGCTGATTACACGACCGAAAAAGGAACTGAGAAATGAAGACGTTAACTATCCGCGGACACCACCTGTTCGACATGCTGGGCCCGCTCGCGACGGGTGAATCCAACCACAAGACCTTGGGACCCGTTGCGCTGGGGATACGCGCGAATCCGAAGACTCCGATCAAGGTGGTGATCGGAGTGGACGACATTTGCGCCCCCTGCGAGTGGTGGGATCACGATGTAGACCATTGTGCCAAGTGCCTGGACAAACACCCCGAAGACAACCAGAACTCCCTCGATTCGGATGCCAACGCCATTCGAGTCCTGGGACTCGAATCGGAGGATGTCATGAATGCGGACGACCTCTACCGCCTGATTCAGGAGAAGGTCACCAAGAAGGTGTTGGCCGAACAGGTGTGCGTGGCGTGCCGATTGGTCGATCGTTGCAAGGAAACGTACGCACAGCGTATTGCCGATACTGTCGCAGCACTTACTTAGGGTCCGCGCGGAAAGTTCAAGACCAGCGACGCACTGCCCCCCTACTTGAAGGAGAGTGATATGCCAACTCCATCGGTTCTTGTGGGATCCAGCATCCCGCCTGGCAGCGATCAGCTGGACATTCACTGCGCACTGAAACTCGGGGACATCATCCTGACATCGCTGCCCCGTACGTTCGAGGAGGCGCTGGCCGTCGCTCGGCTCTGCAGAGAAAGGCAACTCCATCTGTGTTGGAGCGAGTTCTGCTATCGCGGGACGAGGACACCCAGCAAGGCGTGGGGGGAGCCGGTGGCACGAGAGAAATTTTTCAGCCGCGAGCAGCTCGAACAGCTCTATGCCGAGGCGGGCGAGTTCCACTTTGGACGGTACGTGATCGGGGAGATCGGGGGCGTGCTGTACTGGCCCAAGGACTACCTCCCGGGACGGACGCTTTCCCTCGTTCCCATGCCCGCCTTCGAGGATCATGGGCAGGCCGAAGAACACTACGTCGAATACTGCCGAAAGCTCGTGGACGGGGAGCGGGAGTGCTTCGGCGGGGAGCCGTTCCTGAATGTGGAATCGAGTTTGCTCTTCAAATATCAAGCCAGAGCTGGGCTGGGCCGATTGTGCCTCGAGGTGATGCCGGGGGACCCGGAGTTGATGCATGCGGCGATCCGAGGTGCGGCCCGGGCCGGTGGCCTGGAATGGGGCACGCACATCGCCATGGGCTGGTACGGCGGCGTGGACGTTGACGAGCTGTTCCAGCAACGCTGGCGTGCGGCTCTTGGCTGGTCCTACATCTGCGGCGCCGATTTCATCCTGCCCGAGTCCGGCCACTACACCTACAGCAATCCCGACCGCAACATCGAACTCGGTTTCCACAGCCCGGAGATGGTTCGGATGCGGCGTTCCCTGCGGGAATATGTGCAACTGGCACACGTGCATCGCCGACCGGCAGGCGGGCCTCTCGTGCGGCTCGGGCTCCTGCACGGCCTGCACGATGGTGCTCCCGGGCTCTGGAACCCGTTCGCCTGGGGCCAGTACCATGGTCAGCACTGGCAGGAAGGCCCGGCCGAACGCGGATGGCGTCTCTTCGAGCGCCTGTACCGACACGAGAGTTGGCACAACGCCCGTGTGCAGGGGCAGGTAGATGTTTCCGGAAACCCGCCGTTTGGGCAGGTGGACATTGTCCCGGCCGAAGCCAAAACGCAACATCTGGGGCGTTACGCCTGCCTGCTATGCCTCGGCTGGAATA
>JAGLDW010000363.1 GCA_023145395.1 Lentisphaeria bacterium
CTTTTTTGAAACTCAAAATGTGAGTTATTTACGCGCCGACCCTTAGCTCAGCGGATGGCTGGCTGCAACCAGAGATCTCTGGGCGTCCCCTCGACGGTCCAGCTGTTTTCTTTCGCGACCGTGGCGAAGAGTTGGAGGTGGACGAGCGCGCCGTCATGGAAGGAGTTGGCAAGAGCGAGCACACCGTTGGGCGCAAGCAGGGACCGACACTGTGTCAGAAGCGTATGGAAGGCGGGCCTTTTCTGCAGAAAACGGCCGCCGACGAGTCCGTTGCAGAGCACGATGTCGAAGGTGTCACACAGGGGAGGAGCAAGTGCGTCCCCGCAGACGAAATACACGTCGGATTGTGGAGGAAGGGCCCGCAACGCCACCTCGCGCTCCGGTCTATGCGGCAATCTGCGGTGCGTGGCCATCCAAACCTCGATCGGTTCCGCCGTGATGCCGACGGCCCGTGGATTGCGGACTCCGCATTCCGCGAATAAGAAGGCGGTTTCTCTGGTTCCCTGTCCGGTTCCGCAGCCGAGATCGAGGACTGCGATGTCGGTGGCGGCGCCCCGGTCCACCACGTGGCGGCGCAACTGGGCGGCCTGGTCGGGGTATCGTGCCAGATCCGTGCCGAACTGGGGTGGATCAGCGAAGGCGCAGAGTAGCTGTGTAAACTGATCCGGCGTGAAAGAGACGCGCCCCGCAAGCTGCGGAGGTAGCATCGCCCACAGTTCGGGGAGGGAAGGGGGGGCATGTGACGCGCTGCGCCTCGCGGTGTGAACCTGGCTTGTGCGCAGTATTCGCGGAATCCAGGAGGGGTCGGGAAGAGCTTTCCGAGCCAGTCTCTGCAGGTCGGAGAGAAACTCCTCTACAGGAAGAAAGGTTTGAAAGGCGGATCGCAATGCGGGTGTGATGATATGGCCTGTCGCCCAGCGGAATGGCGAGCTGCGGAGGAACAATTCTCGCCTGCTCAGCCAGTTGGCGTTGAAGCGCGCAAGCCCGCAATCGTCACGCAATCGCATAGGAAACCGCACTTTGGTCAGTACCCTTTATCATCGCCTCCTCCAGCCGTTGTCCGCCATCAAGCCTTGACGGCCATGCCCTGCCTCATTTCACTGCATTTTCTACTCGAGCAATTCGTAGTCATGCAGTTCCTTCATGAAGGAGACAAAGTCATCCTTCTGTTCCGAAGCCATTCTGGCTATGGCGCTTCTGGGGTGCTGGTTGAGGGCGCCAGTGATGAGGTAGGGGATGTGGTAGCCCCACTCGATGGTCCGCTGCAATGGCAGAATGTGGTCTTGGATGATCTGGAGAAGCGGCAGCAGACGCAGTTTGGGGTTCTTCAGGAAGGCGACGAGGATCTCGATGGGGCAGTTGCCCGCGCCGCGGCCGATGCCAAGCAGCGTGGCGTCAAGCAACTCCGATCCCTTCATCAGGGCGGAGATGGTGTTGGACATGGCCAGTTGCATGTTGTTGTGACCATGGAAACCGATAATCTTGCCGGGCAGCGCCTTCTGGTAGGTGTCCATGAGAAACTCGATGCTCTCCTGGTAGAAACTGCCGAAGCTGTCCACCAGATAGAATATGGGAACACGCGAGTTGGCCACATCGTTCAGCGCCTCGTTCAGATCGCGCACGTTGACGGTGGAGACCGCCATCAGGTTGATGGTGACCTCGTACCCCTTGTCCAAGCAGTGCTCGGCGAGGAAAATCGCCTTGTCCATCTGGTGGACGTAGCAGGCGACGCGGATCATGTCGAGCAGACTGTCCTCGCAGGGAGGTATGGCGTCGAGGTCGATCCTGCCGATATCCGCCATGGCGGACATCTTGATCTTGGCCTCGCCGTCGCCGACGACCTTGCGCAGATCCTCTTCCGCACAGAACTTCCAAGGCCCAACCTCGTCGCGCGAGAAATACTTCTCGCTGCTCAGATAGCCAATTTCCATGTAGTCGACACCGGCTTCGACAAGACCTTCGTAGACACCTTTGACGAGGGGCACGTCGAACTGCCACTTGTTCATCAATCCGCCATCGCGGATTGTGCAGTCCATCACTTTGATCTCTTTGCGATACATATTCAGGCCTCAGTGTTTTGCTTGTTGCACTGCAAGAGCCTCAAGCTCTTTGCGGATGTTGTGCTCTATGAGCGTCCGGTAGATGGTCTGGATCAGTTCGGGCGCCAGTCCGTGCTCCCGGGCCCACTCGGCCCGTTTGCCCATCATCACCACCTGCCGGTCCTTGGCCACCACGCTGTCCCTGTCCGTCTTGTATTTGACAATCTCGTGGACATAGCGGGCTCGCTCCCCGAGACATCGCACGATCTCCTGGTCGATGCGGTCGATCTCGTCACGAATATCCTTGATGCATCCGCATTGTTCCGGTCGTTTCATCGTTCTTCCCAGCTGGAGTTCTGCATGCGGCGTTGTTTTACCCCGCCTGATTCTCTTTCTTGCATAATTGCAGCGATAATTCGATACAATAGCACGTCTGCGGGGCGACGGTCGGCAAAAGAACAAGATGTTCGGTACCGTTGAACCGATCGCATTGTGGTGGTTTGGCGAGACGTGCAGGAAGGAGTAGGTTCGTGGCAGTAGGGAGAAAACTCGAAAGGAGCTCTGCGAGACCGTATGAAGATTTGCAGCGACTGGCACATTCATTCCCGTAATTCGTGCGACGGGGCATGCATGGTGATGGCGGACCTGGTTTCGGGCGCCCTGCGTCTCGGCATTGAGGACTACGGTGTGACCGATCACTTGCACACGCCGTACAACCTGCCGGACTTGGAGAGTTCGCGCACAGAGTTCGACGCACTGCCGGCGAACCCCCGCTTTCATTTTGGCGTCGAGGTTAGTTGTGTGTCGCAATGGGAGCTGGACGAGATTCGGAAGGGGGATCGCGATCGGCCCGTGTACGGCATCCGCTCGGGCGGCCCCGCTGGCGCCGCGCCGGCCATTGCGCTCACTGCCGAGCACATGGAGCGGTTTGGCATCGAATACGTGGTGGCCGGCACGCACTGGCCCCTGTATGTCCCCTTCGAGCGTGAGGAAATCATCCGCGACTACCATCGGCAAAACCTCTTTCTGGCATGTCATCCGCTGGTGGATATCGTGGCGCATCCCTGGTGGTGGATGGGGCATTGGAAGGAGCCCGACGGGATGTATCCGGGCAAGCCCTGGTTCGACGACTTCGGGCACATTCCGGAGTCCATGCATGCGGAGTTCGCAGCCGCCGCCGTGCAGCACGACACCAAAGTGGAGATCAACGTGGGTGCCTGTCTGCTGAGCCCCAACTACCCCGAGTCGTTCCTGCGTCAGTACGTGGAGTATCTTGCCGCATTGCGCGAGAGAGGAGTCCAGTTCACGATTGCCTCGGACTGCCACGCGTCTCAGTACGAGCCTCCCTTCGAGCGTGCGGAATCCGTACTGGAGCAGGCGGGGTTTCGGGAGAAGGACTTTTGGTGTCTGGCACTGCGGGACGGACTCCAGTGAGCGATTCGCAGTGCGCGGCTCAGCGCCCCTGTCCTGTGCCTGTGGGTCATGTACGGGACCGCTCGCTAAAGCATCGCTACCACTGCCGCGTGAACGCGGAACTCATGCAGAGACCCGCCAGGCGCACCCCAGTCTGAGTCGCGCGTTCACGCGGTCGTGGTAGCGATGCTTTAGCGCACGTCGAGAAGCTGAATGGACTTGACCTCGATCACCCTTCGGCCAGCCTCGTCGGTGCCCGCATGCGCGCCGCTGAGCCATACTTCCTGGCGCACCCAGTCAGCAAGGTCGATGCTGTTGCTGCGTAGCAGGCAGACGAGTTGGAATCTCTCGCCCTCCTTGCGGTAGAGGGCATGGGTCGCTTTCGCGGCAGTATTTTCCTCGAGCGGAAAGACGATCCCCTTCTCCTCCGCTCTGTCGTCTGCCACAGGCACGATCACTGTTGTGGTGAGGGGAGGCGTTGTCTCCACGACACCGGGCGTTGTCTCCACGATGGCGGCCATACCTGCTGTTGGCACTGCGGCAAGTGCTTTTTCTGCCTCCGCCTCTGCCTCTGCTCTGGCCTTCTCTGCTTGCGCCGCGGCAAGTCGTTTCGTCTCTTCCGCCTCTGCTTTGGCCTTCTCCGCTTG
>JAGLDW010000364.1 GCA_023145395.1 Lentisphaeria bacterium
CTCTTCCGCCTCTGCTTGAGCCTTCTCCGCTTGCATTGCGGCAAGTCGTTTCGCCCGGGCTTCGGAGGTGGTGCCAAGGCCACGCACGGATGCTGTGGAGATCCAGCCCCTCGCCTGTGGTGGTGGGACCACCATCTGCCAGGCGTCGATGGGACCGCCGATGCGTTCGAACTTTTGTCCTGGTCCCGCTGGTGCCAGCTTGGTATTGGCGATCCCGGGAATCGCGAGGATGCTGGCGTCATCGACGGACACGCGTCCCTCCTTGTCCAGCGCATTCGCACGGATCCAGGCACGGCAGTTGATGGGAAGGCGGATCTGACACCAGTCTCCGACCACTTTGAACACCTCCACCTCGCCATCGATCGGAATCGCTCCAACAGTGTCAAAGCGTTCGGCGGGCTCCGCGTAGACGCCGACGGTTTCCATCACGGTGTGTTCTGTTGGCTGTGCTTCCTTGGCCACTGCGGTTTCCGCGTCGTCCGGATCAGATTTCACGTAGGCTTCCGCGACCCAGCCTGTGGCACTGGCTGGCGGTTCGATCTTCTGCCAGTCGCCAAGGGGTGTGCCAAGGCACTTGAGTTTGGCGCCCTGGTCCACAAAGCTGTAGGTGGAGAAGATGATGCCAGGACCTGCGTGCACGCGCAGTTTGTCCGCAAGCACCGTGCCCGTGCGGTCCAGATGCTTGGCGGCAACCCAGGCCTTGGCGGAGGTAGGCAGACGGATTTCCAGCCAGCCATCGCGGTTGGACACCACTTGAACTCGGTCTCCCTGTTGGAGTTTGGCGATGCACTCCCACTGGCGACCGGGCTTGGCGCGGACATTTAGCTTGTTTCCCGTCACTGTGCCCGGTTGGTCCGCGGCCAAAGCGGGGATGGCAGCCATGAACGCGAGAGACAGCGCCAATGCCAACACGGAGAGTGCACTGTGTGTGTGTGTCATGATCGCTTCTATTCCCAGATGGACGGATCGTCCTCGAGCGGAAGCTCCACGGGAGCGCCGCGCGAGTCAGACTGATACATGCCTAGAACAATTTCCAGAGTCGGGCGCACCGATTTCACAGGGATGACCACATCCCGTCCCTCGTCGACTGCATCGATCAGGTCCTGGATGACCACCATATGATCGGCAAAGCCAAAGTCCGCCGCGCCGCCCGCCCCCGTCGTCTGCGAGACGTCTCCGTAGGCGCGGATCTCCTCGTCCTCCGGGCATTCGTCCTGGAACTGCCAAGTCGTCATCCGCTCGCCAACCATGATGGCCGTGCCCTTGGTGCCGTTGATCTCGATGCGGACATCGGTTCCCGGCCAAAGCGCCGTGGACGCCTCGATGATGCCATGCGCACCATTCGCAAACTCGATGTAGCCGATGAGCGTGTCCTCGAGCGCGACGCCGGGGTGGGCCAGATTGGTCATCTTGGCCTCCACGCGTGCGGCGGGCCCGACCAAGTGCTGCAACAAGTCGATGTAGTGGAAGGCGTGCTGCACGGTGACTCCCGCACCCGCTTTGCGCAGGGAGCGCCAAGCATCGCTTTGGTAGTACTCCGTCGGGCGGAACCATTTCATGTAGGCGTCCGCATGGAGCAGTTTGCCGAAGCGCCCTGTATCGATGGCCTGCTTGATGGCTTGAATCGACTTGCGCACGCGGCATTGGACCGTGCAGCCGAACTTGACCCCGGCCTCGCGGCATGCGGCGATCATGGCGTCCGTCTCGCGCAGGGTCATGGCCGGCGGTTTCTCGGTCAGCACATGCTTGCCTGCGGCGGCGCATTTGATCACGGCGTTGTAGTGCAGGTGGTTTGGCAGCGCCACGTTGACCACGTCGACGGCGGGGTCTTCGAGCATCTCCTCAAGCGAGGTGTAGCCCTTCACGCCGTACTCGTCGGCCAGTTTGCCCACTCGCTCCTGGTCGATGTCGCAGAAGGCGATCAAGTCACCACCGTCCGAGTTCACGATGCCCTTTGCGTGGAACGGTGCCACAAGACCTGCTCCAAGCACGCCAAAACCAAGTTTCTTTGCCATAGTCCGCTGCTCCCAGTGGGGTGTCGGTGATAAGGGTCGGCGCGCAAAACGCTCCGCAGACAGGGCATCACGCCTGTTCTGTCCGACCAATATAGATGACGTGCAGTCTCGGTCAAGAAAGCACTCGCGGTCCGTGGACGTCCCGCACCACCAACACACCGAGAGGCTAGCGGGACCCGCCGCGAAAAGGTCGCGAAAATCTTTTTCGCGGCGGGTCTAGCGGACTCTGGTCGTCACGCGTTTGACATCGAGGTATTCCTCAAGGCTCAGGTGTGAGCAATCCTTGCCAATCCCGCTCTGCTTGAGTCCGCCATGCGGCAATTCCACCGAATAGTACGGGTCATTGATGCAGATCGACCCATATTCAAGTCTCTCGGCGCAGGCATTGGCCCGCTCCAGACTGTCGGTGAACACGTAGGAGGCCAGGCCATGGCGGCAGTCGTTGGCCCAGCCGATGACATCGTCTCCGTCGTCAAACGGGATCACGGGCAGGATGGGACCGAAAATTTCGTTGCGGCAAAGCTCGATGCCCCGGTCGCAGAGCATCAGTGTCGGCTCCATGTAGTGTCCGACGGGGCAGATGTCGGCTGACACGCGTCCGCCTCCATGCAGAAGCGTGGCGCCTTGCTCCTGGGCGCGTTGGACGCTTTTCAGGAGTTCCCGCAGATGGCTCTCCACCATAACGGGTCCCATCAATGGTTCCGGGCCCTTGCCCGCACCGAAGTGGTAGGCGCTCATGAGTTCCTTCCCCTTGGCCAGAAACACCTCGAGCACGTCTCGGTGCACGAAACACCGGTTCGGGGACACGCAGACTTGGCCCGAGTTGGCGAGTTTGAGCCCGACGGTCCGCTCGGCGGCAAGCACGGGGTCGAAATCCGGGTAGACAATCACCGGCGCGTTGCCGCCAAGCTCGAGCGAGAAGTGCTTGATGGATGTTGCGGACGCCGCAACCAATTTGCAGCCCGCCTCCGTGGAGCCAATCATGGTGACCACCGCCGGGATGTCGCTGCGCACCAATGCCTCGGCCACACGACGATCCTCGCCAAGCACGATGTTGACCACGCCGGCCGGGAACCCGATGTCGTGCATGACCTCCCCGACCAGAGCGGTTGCGAGCGGGGTTGTGCGGCTGGGCTTGATGATGCAGGTGCAGCCTGCGGCCAGCACGGGACCAATCTTGTAGCCCACATTCAGCAGGGGGAAATTCCAGGCCAGGAAGCCAACGACCACGCCGACCGGGTGATGGATTAACTGGTGGGTGTACTCCCCCGTTCGATCTGGAATGATCTCGCCACGCAGGCGTTTCATCTCCTCGGCGAAAAATCGAAGACATTCGGTCAGCATGCCGAAATCGTACTCTGCATTGTCCAGCGGCTTGCCCGTTTCCTCGACGAGGATTCCGATGATTTCCTCACGGCGCAGGTCCAGCGCGTCGGCAAGGCGTTTCATCCATTCGACACGCTTCTGCAGGGGTGTGGCGGCCCACTTTGGGAATGCGTTTCGAGCAGCCAGCAATGCGCTGTCGATGATCTCGGGCGTGTAGGCGCCGACCTCGCCGCAGTGCTGTCCCGTGGCGGGATTCTCGACTGTCATCGTGCAATCGCCATCGACTAGGGCGCCATCCACGTAGTTTCTAAAGTGTCGCAATGCCATATCCATCCTCTTGTCACTCACATTTTGAATTTCAGATTGTTGATTTCAGATTTTTCAAGAAGCTGGTCGATAGTC
>JAGLDW010000365.1 GCA_023145395.1 Lentisphaeria bacterium
ATAGTCTATTACAGCAATACAGGCGCTTCATATTGGCATCGTAATGCGTTGGCTCATTAGATCTGAAATCAAAAATCGCAAATCTGAAATGTGAGTTGTCACTAGCGGGAGCTTTCCCTGTGGCTCACGCAGAAGGACTTCAGCACGGATTCGTCAATCTGCACACCGAGCCCGGGATCTTGCGGAATCCGCAGTTGGTCGCCTTCGAGCGCGAATCCGCCGTCCACCAGATCATCCCGCAGCGGATTGTGGGTCCGGTCGAACTCGAACATGGGTTCGTTCTCGGGCGCTCTGGGGCTGGCGGTGTGTGGGATCGGCGGGATGATCGCAGTCAGTTGAAGCGCCGCCGCCACCGCGATGCCGCTGCCCCACACATGACAGCAAACCGGTGTGTGCCAGGCCGTCGCCAGTGCCAGGATGTTGCGCCCTTCGCTCAGGCCTCCGCAAGCGGAGAGATCAGGCTGGAGGATATCGACCGCTTCCGCCTCGAGCAGATCGCGCATGCCCCAGCGACTATATTCACACTCGCCTCCGGCAATGGCAATGCTCAGTTGCTGCCTCAACTGCGCGCAGCCCGCGATGTCCTCGGGCACTACCGGCTCTTCGAACCAGTAGTAGTCCAAATCCTGCAGAGTCTCCCCCATGCGTCGGGCCGTGTGCCGGTTGTAGGCGTGGTTCGCGTCCGTCATCAGCAGAAATCCGTCTCCAACAACTTCGCGGACAGCCGTCATGCGGCGAATGTCATTCTCCAGGGACAGCAGCCCCACCTTGCCCTTGATGGCCGAGAATCCACTGTCGAGGAAGCGAGCGGCTTCGTCCCGGATTCGCGCAACGGCGCCGTCGGCATCGGACAGGTCTTCCGGATGGTAGTAGAGCCCAGTGGCGTAGGCGCGGACGGATGAACGATGCGCGCCCCCCATCAATGCGTGCACGGAGCTGTCAAGCACCTTTCCGCGTAGGTCCCACAATGCAATGTCAATGCCGCTGAGCGCATCGACGCTGGCGCCTTTGCGCCCGAAGTCGCGGCTGAATCCGTACAGATCATGCCAGATGGGGTTGATCTGGTCGGCCTCCACGCCCAGCAGACGTGGTGCCAGCACCTCGTGGATGTACGTGGCCAGATGGGATACTGGCATGGAGACCCCACTCTCGCCCCAGCCAATGGCGCCGTCGCTCGTCGTGATCTTGACAATCAGGCTGTTCCGGACGCTGAACGGCGCCTGCGACGAATAGAAACGCTGGCCGCCGGAAAGCGGTGCCTGGAGAACAAAGGTCTCGATACGATCAATCTGCATGGTCTAATTCCTTGACGTGAAACATGGACCGACACACTAGAGTTGAAAGTCAGCGCCCGCAAGCCTAAAGCAAAGCTTCCGCTGAGCCCGCACTGCGAACTGCCAGATTCCTTCACCACGAAAGACACGAAAACACGGAAACGCGGAAAAGAAGAGATTTTTCACGCCCGTTCGCGAGGCTCACTCAAGACGCAGAGACGCAGAGGAGGACAGGGGGAAGAACAGAAAGGACGGGCCTTTTTCCCTCCTCTCCGTTCTGTTGTCTTTTCCTTGCGTCCTTGCGCCTTTGCGCCTTTGCGTTGAATTCTTGTTTGTCCGAGTCGCGACCAGTGGGAGCGGCGTCCTGCGGAGTTCGCAGGGCACGGCTCGCGAGCCGCTCGCCCTCCATGGACATTGGTTTGCGCAGTTCGCAGGGCACGGCGGTCGGGGGCGACACGCCCTCCACGATTCGCGCTGTCCGCGGGGCACGGCGGTCGGGGCGACACGCCCTCCACGACTTTGGCCATTCGCAGGGCATGGCTCGGCGGGGCCCTCCGGTCGCACACGAGTTTGTTGTCGTAGAAAAGCAATTCTGTCCCTCAGACTGACATGCGCCCCTTCGCTGGCACCGGCCTTGGCCCCGTTTGCGGGTGCCTGCCCTGTGCGCTACTTTGATCCCACTGAAAGACTGGTCCATGAAGATGGGGATGAACTGGGATGCATGTGGTCTTCGACGGCAGTGTGGTGCGCCCTCCGTTTTCGGGGGTCCACCTTTCCGTTCGGGCTGAACTCGCCGCGACTGCTCCGCTGATGGAGAAGGCAACGATTCTCGCCCTTGACGAGGCGTTGGGTCGTGCTGTGAGAACGCACCCGCATTGCGTACTTCGTCCTCCACCCTCGTGGACGCGGAGTGTTGCGGGGCGCATTCTCTGGCAGCAGTTTTCCCTGTCTCGCATCTGTCATTCGCTGGGCGCGGATGTCTTGCATGCCCCCGCCTACACAGCGCCGCTTTTCAGCTCGACACCATGCGTGCTGAACGTGCATGATATCATCGCGTTGGAGCATCCCCGTCTCTGCGCGCCCATGAACGTGGCCCACATGCGTCTGTTTCTGCCTCGCAGCGCGCGCCGCGCCGCCGCCTGCATCGTCTCCACAAACCACGTGGCGGAGCGTCTCTGCGCGGTGGTCGGGATTCCCCGGGAGCGGGTGCATGTAGTCCCCTTGGGCGTGGATGCGGCCCGTTTTCAGCGGGAGAGTGCGATTCCGGGGGAGGTTGGGGTGACCCCGAGACGGTACCTCCTGTTCACGGGCAATCTGGAGCCGAAGAAAGGTTTGGACACGCTGCTGGACGCCTACCCTCGCATTGCGAGGTGCACGTCGCTCGAGCTGGTCCTGGCGGGGCGCGCCGCCTGGCGCAGCCACAGGTTGCGTCGCCGGATCGCCACCTACGATGGGCCGGGGAGAATCCATGCGCTGGGCCGTGTCCCGGGAGCGCAGTTGCCTGCCCTGTACCAGCACGCTTTTGCCTTTGCCTTCCCCTCCGTGTGCGAGGGATTTGGCATGCCGGTTCTTGAGGCCATGGCGGCGGGTTGCCCTGTGGTTCATAGCGATCACCCTGCAGTGCTGGAGGCTGCCGGTGGCGCGGGTGTCTCCTTCCCGGTTGGGGATGCGGATGCCCTCGCCCGCGCTGTGTGCGCGCTGCATGATTCGCCGACTGGGAGAGAGGAGCTGGCGGAGTCCGGCAGACAGCAGGCCATGGAGCACACCTGGGGCCGTTGGGCCATCCACGCCGCGGAGATTCTACGAGCGAACAGTAGATGATGCAGGAAGGAACACTCGAGGTGCGTGCGCGTCAGACAGTAGTGAAAGAAGGTGAAACCTGAGACCGACGAGACCGGAGCCATCGCATGAAGATCGGACATTCCCTCACGGACGTGAGAAAATGGATGCATGCTGGGGTGTCGATTGTTTTTCTATTTGTCTCGGTGGTTGCAGTCGGCCAAGAGGCACCGCCGGAACTTGGGAAGAATGCCTCGCTCCAAGACTACGTGCTCTATGCCGAAGCGAACAATGCGGGACTACAGGCGGCGCACAGTGACTGGCGTGCCGCCATGGAGCGGATCCCGCAGGTGACCGCCCTGCCAGATCCCAAACTCTCCTACACCCACTATCTACAGGAGGTGGAGACTCGGGTGGGTGCGCAGAAGCAGCGAGTCACGCTGTCCCAAACATTCCCCTGGTTCGGGAAACTGCGTCTCAGGGGAGACATTGCCGCGGAGTCCGCACAGGCGCGTTGGAACGAGCTGGAGGCACAGAGGGCGGCACTGGCTCTCACGGTGAAGAATGCCTATTACGACACCTATTTTCTCAAGCGCTCGATTCGCGTGACCCACGATAGCTTCGAGCTTTTGAAATCACTCGAGATTGTTGCCCGCGAGCGCTACCGGACAGGGGGCGCGCTGGCAGCTGTCATGCAGGCACAGGTTGAGCTTGGGAAGCTGGAGGACCGTCTACGCTCGCAAGAGGAGTTTCGACCCGTGCTGTTCGCGCGGCTGAACGCTGCCCTAAGTCGTCCTGTGGACACCGAAGTCCCTTGGCCCGAGGAACTGGGTGGCGCGGAGGACGTGGCGGCGCGGGCCAAGGCGCTGGTGCGCTCGCTCGCGAACACGAATCCAGATCTTCGCAAGCTGACGACACTCGCCCGCAGAGAGAGCCTGGCCGCTGAACTTGCGGACAGGAACAGGCTGCCGGATATCACGGTGGGACTGAGTGCCATCGACACGGGGGACTCCTGGCGCTCCGGACTCCAGGGCAGCAGCGACGATGCGCTGATGGTGACCGTCGGCCTCAATCTCCCCATCTGGTTCGGCAAGTATCGCGCCCAGCGGCGTGAGGCATTGGCCAGGCGGCAGGCATTGCTGAAACGGCGTGAGAATCAGGAGAACACGTTGCTTGCGGATGCCAAGCTGGCACTCTACGAGCTGGAGGATGCGGAGCGAAAAGTGGGGCTCTATCGGGACACGCTGATCCCCAAGGCGCGGCAGTCGCTGGGCGTGATCCAGCAAGCATTTCAGGCAGGGAAGTCCGACTTTCTCAACCTGATTGACGCACAGCGGATGCTGCTGGAGTTCGAACTCTCCCATGAACGCTCCCTGGTTGCCCGGGCAAAGCAGTTTGCCAAGGTCGAAATGCTGGCGGGAGGCGCAGCATTTGGGGACAAGGGAACAAAGGGG
>JAGLDW010000366.1 GCA_023145395.1 Lentisphaeria bacterium
CTACGACATGGACTGGTGATCGCTCTGCTGACCGCTTCCTGGATCTCAGCCGAGGAGGTGAAGGCGAAGGGAATTGGCAAAGGGAAGGGTGCTCCTCAGACGACCTGCCCGGTGATGGGCGGCAAGATCAACAAGAAACTGTATGCGGATGTGGGGGGCAAACGGATCTACGTTTGCTGCGCCGGATGCATCCCCGCAATCAAGAAAGATCCAGCGAAGTACGTCAAGAAGCTCGAAGCCGCCGGTGTGCTTCTGGCGGATGTCCCCTCCACTCACAAGAACAAGTCGGGCGATGCCCACAAGCATGGCGCCGGGCACAAGCACTGAGCCCAAATAGAACCGCACCCCCGACCGCGTGCTCGCACGTGGCTGGGGGCATTTTTTGTTTTGTTGTTCCATGGAGGAGGCCATGAAAAAGTGGCTGGCCTGGGTTGGTTTTTCGCTACTCTTCGCCTTGGCGTTGTCGTTGGGTTACTGGGTCGGAGGCCGCCGGGCTGGGTCTGGTGAAGCACCCCATGAGCACGGCTCCGTCGACGGTGGAGGCACTCAGTCACCGGCTGTGTCGGAGGTGTGGACGTGTTCCATGCATCCCCAGATCAAGCAGCCCAACCCGGGCAAGTGCCCACTCTGCGGCATGGACCTCATTCCCTTGGATACTGGGGGGGAGGAGGACGAGGGCGCCCGGGAACTGACCCTGTCCGCCGCCGCCCGTAGCCTGGCGGGGGTCGAAGTCGCGCCCGTCGAGCGAAGAATCGCCACGCGGGACGTGCGCATGGTCGGCAAGGTCGAGTACGACGAGACTCGGCTGGCCACGATCACAGCCTGGGTGTCCGGACGCCTTGACCGCCTGTATGTGGACTACACCGGTGTGCCCGTACAGAAGGGGGACCACCTCGTCTACATGTACAGTCCCGAGGTGCTTACGGCGCAGCAGGAACTCTTGCAGGCGATCCGGGCTGTCCGCGAACTGGCGAACAGCCAGGTGGAGATTGTGCGCGCCACCGCACGCAGCACTGTGGAGGCCGCCAGAGGAAAACTGGCGTTGTGGGGTCTGACCGAGCAGCAGATCGCCGCCGTCGAGGAACGGGGAAAACCCTCGGACCATATTACCATTTACGCCCCCATCGGTGGAGTTGTCGTACACAAGAACGCCGTCGAAGGCATGTACGTGCAGACGGGAAGTCCCATCTACACCATCGCCGATCTGAACCATGTGTGGGTCAAACTCGACGCCTACGAGTCGGATCTTGCCTGGCTGCGCTACGCCCAGGAGGTGGTGTTTGAAGCGGAAGCCTATCCCGGCGAGACGTTTGTGGGGCGCATTGCCTTCATCCAGCCCGTTCTGAACGACACGACGCGTACGGTGAAAGTGAGGGTCAACGTTCCCAATGAGGACGGTCGGCTGAAGCCGGGCATGTTCGTGCGGGCCCGCGTGCGGTCGAGCCTTGGTGGAGAGGGCCGGGTGGTGGAGCCCGATTTGGCGGGCAAGTGGATCAGCCCCATGCATCCGGAGATCGTGAAGGACGCCGCCGGCGCCTGCGACGTGTGCGGCATGCCATTGGTTCGAGCGGAGACTCTCGGCTTCGTCTCCGCAGACGAGGGGGACCTCCCTCCACCTCTGGTCATCCCCGCCTCAGCGCCGCTGATCACGGGCAAGAGAGCGGTCGTGTACGTGCAGTCCCCCGACGATCCATCGCACTTCGAGGGAAAATCCGTCACCTTGGGACTGCGCGCGGGCGACTACTACATCGTGGAGGATGGTCTGTCGGAAGGCGAGCTGGTTGTGGTCAAAGGCAATTTCAAAATCGACAGCGCTCTGCAGATCCTTGCCAAGACCAGCATGATGAGTGCGGAGCGGGATACCGTTGCGGCAGCTCCGGATCCCGAGAGCGCCTCCCCAGTCCCCGCATCGACTCGCCACGACAACGTGCCGAAGGCTTTCAGCAAGCAGCTCGGCACCGTGTTTCACGCCTACCTCGGTGTCCAGGGCGCGTTGTCCACCGATGACTTCGCCAAGGGGAAGAGCGCCGCCAAGGAGGTTGCCCGTCGTTTGGCCACTGTGGACATGATGCTGCTCACTGGAGCGGCGCATACGGATTGGATGAAGAGCCTGGAGACGCTACGCAAGAGTGCGGATGCCATTGCAGGCACCGATGATATTCAGGTTGCCCGCGAGAACTTCGCTCTTCTTTCCGAAGCGCTCTTGTCCGCTACGAAAGCATTTGGCGCGGGGCTGGGCCAGAGTGTATTCGCGATGACCTGCCCCATGGCCTTCGACAATCGCGGAGCAACCTGGCTGCAGGCTCACGACAAGGTGGAGAATCCCTATTTTGGCGCGGCCATGTTTCGCTGTGGCGAAGTGAGCGAGACCATCCAAAGCGCTCTCGCCGAGGAGGCGCGGAAGGACGGTCGTCATGAGTGATTCGAGGCTGTCGCCAGAGATCGATCCGAAGCAACTTGGATTGCTCGACCGGGTGATCCATTTCTGCTTGGTCAACAAGCTGGTCGTGTTTCTGGCCGTTTTCTTCGCCGTGGCTTGGGGAGTGCGGGTCGCACCGTTCGACTGGGAGACGGGATGGCTGCCGCGGGATCCCGTTCCAGTGGATGCCATCCCCGACATTGGCGAGAACCAGCAGATCGTCTTCACCCGCTGGATGGGACGCTCGCCGCAGGATGTGGAGGACCAGGTCAGCTACCCGCTCACCGTCGCCATGCTCGGGATTCCCGACGTGAAGACCGTGCGCAGCTATTCCATGTTCGGGTTCTCCACGATCTACGTGATCTTCAAGGAAAATGCGGAGTTCTACTGGTCGCGGACGCGGGTGCTGGAGAAACTGAGCAGCCTGCCTGCGGGATCGCTTCCCGAAGGCGTGCAGCCAACGCTGGGTCCGGACGCCACTGCTCTGGGCCAGGTGTACTGGTACACGCTCGAGGGACGAGACGAGCAGGGGAACCCCACTGGGGGGTGGGATCTGCAGGAATTGCGTTCAGTGCAGGATTGGTATGTGCGCTATGCGTTGCTTGCGGCGGACGGCATCGCCGAGGTCGCCTCTGTCGGGGGGCATGTCAAAGAGTACCAGATCGACGTTGATCCCGATGCCATGCGCGCGCATGGCGTGACGCTGGACCAGGTGTTCCAGGCGGTCAAGACGTCGAACACGGATGTGGGCGCCCGAACCATCGAGGTGAATCGCGTCGAGTATGTCATCCGCGGCTTGGGCTTCATCAAGAGTCTGGCTGACATCGAGGATGCCGTCGTCAAGGTCACCGACAACGTGCCCATCACCATCCGCAACGTGGCCACAGTGAGCACGGGGCCGGCTCTGCGCCGCGGCGCGTTGGACAAGGGTGGGGTCGAAGCGGTTGGCGGTGTCGCCGTCGTGCGCTACGGCGAAAATCCGCTGGCCGCCATCAAGAATCTGAATGCCAAGATCAAACGCATCTCCCCTGGCTTGCCGGAAAAGGTCATCGTTGACTACAATGTCGTGGACAAGGTGCAACTGAGAGAGTTGGCCGATGCCAACGACTTCCTGGCCTACAAGGGGGGCGTGCTGAATCAGCCAGCCTGGAAGAAGTGGCTGAAGGAACTTCCCAAGGATCAGCGTCCGCCTTGGCTCGCGCTTTCCAAGCTTGCCATCGTGCCTTTCTACGACCGGACGGGCTTGATCCACGAGACTCTCGGCACGCTCAACACGGCGTTGTACGAGGAGATTCTGGTCACCATCATCGTCATCATCGTGATGCTGCTTCACCTGCGCAGCTCCTTCGTGATCGGTGGCACGCTGCCACTGGCCGTGCTGATTTGCTTCATCGCCATGAAGCTGTTCGGCGTGGACGCGAATGTGGTGGCGTTGTCCGGCATCGCCATCGCCATCGGCACCATTGTGGACATGGGAGTGATTGTCTGCGAGAACATCCTCCGGCATCTGAACGCGGCGGAGCCGGGCGCCGACCGTTTGACGATCGTGTTTCAGGCGACCAGCGAAGTTGGCAGCGCGGTGGTGACGGCGATTCTGACGACCATGGTCAGCTTTCTGCCCGTGTTCACGATGATCGGCGCCGAGGGAAAACTGTTCAAGCCTCTGGCGCTGACCAAGACGTTCGCCTTGTTCGCTTCGGTCGTCGTCGCTCTCACGGTGGTGCCCGCGCTGGCCCATTTGCTCTTCACGTTCAAGATGGACTCCCGGAGGGTCAAGACCACCGGACTGTCCTGCCTGTTCGTGATGGGATTGGGCATGGCGTTTGTCTTGGCCTGGTGGGCTGGCGCCATTGTCATGGGCATTGCGGCTTGGCATCTGGCGCTGCCGTTTCTGACCGGACGCAAGCGGCTGCTGGATTGGCTCCTTCGGGTGATGAACTACGCAGTGGCGTTGTTGGTCGGCGCGGTGCTCACCTGGCATTGGCTTCCCCTCGGCGCCCGGGCGGGATTTCTCTCCAACGCCGTGGTGGTTCTCGGTCCCATCGCCGGATTGCTCGCGTTCTTCCTGCTGTTTGAGAAGCTGTATCGGCCCATCTTGAGCTGGTGCCTGGCGCACAAGCTGTTGTTCTTGTCCTTCCCCACCGCCATCGTGGTTCTGGGGCTTGCCATTTGGTTGGGGGCGGATGTGTTTCTGGGCTGGGTGCCGAGGCCGCTTCGCAAGACGGCTGCCTACTCCAAGGTCGTGCATTCGCTGCCCGGACTGGGCAAGGAGTTCATGCCGGACCTCGACGAAGGTTCGTTTCTGTACATGCCCACGACCATGCCGCACGCCTCCATTGGCGAGGTGCTGGATGTGCTTAGCAAACAGGATATGGCCTTTAGTCTCATCCCCGAGGTCGAATCCGCCGTGGGCAAGCTCGGTCGGGCCGACACTCCCCTGGATCCGGCGCCGGTCTCCATGATCGAGACGGTGATCAGCTACAAACCCGAGTTCCTGATCGATTCGTCCGGGCGGCGCCTCCGGTTCCGATTCGACCCGGGCAGGACCGATCTCTTCCGAAACGAGCGAGGCGAGCCCGTCCCCGCAGGCGATGGAGAACACTACAAGGTCCGTGGTGTCTTCGTACGGAATGGAAGCATCCTCGAGGAGGACGATTCCGGCATGCCGTTTCGTCTCTGGCGTCTCCCCCTCGATCCCGAGTTGAACCCCGGCCGCGAAGCGTGGAAGGGCATCCGGAATCCTGAGGATATCTGGCGGGAGATTCTCAAAGCGGGCAAGATCCCCGGCACCACCTCGGCACCCAAGCTGCAGCCGATCGCCGCCCGCATCGTCATGCTCCAGAGCGGTATGAGAGCACCCATGGGCATCAAGGTGAAAGGGCCCGACCTGGAGACTATTGACCGGTTTGGCGTGGAGCTGGAGCGAGTGCTCAAGGGCGTTTCGGGGGTGGAGCCCACGGCTGTGATCGCGGATCGCGTGGTGGGGAAACCCTACTTGGAGATCGATGTGGATCGCAAGGCCATTGCCCGCTACGGGCTCTCCGTGAAGAAGGTGCAGGACGTCATCGAGATCGCCATCGGCGGGCGTCAGATCACCAGCACAGTCGAAGGGCGCGAGCGCTACCCCGTGCGTGTTCGCTACCAGCGTGAGCTGCGCGACACGATCGAGAGCCTGGGCAAGATTCTCGTTCCCGGCATGGGAGGGGAGCAGGTCCCCATCGTCCAGCTTGCCGAAATCCGCTACTCGCGGGGTCCGCAGGTGATCAAGAGCGAGGACACATTCCTAGTCGGCTACGTTCTTTTCGACAAGAAGCCCGGCTATGCCGAGGTGGATGTGGTGGAGGAGTGCCGTCGGGTGCTTGAGCGCAAGATTGGCGACGGAAGTCTGGTTGTTCCGGCAGGGGTCGAGTACGAGTTCACGGGCAACTACGTGAATCAGGTGCGGGCTGCCAAAACGCTGGCGCTCGTCCTGCCGTTGGCGTTGTTCCTGATCTTCCTGCTCTTGTACTTCCAGTTCCGCTCCGTTTCGACCACAGCACTGGTGTTCAGCGGGATCGGCGTCGCTTGGGCAGGCGGATTCATCCTTCTCTGGCTGTACGGACAGGACTGGTTCCTGAACGTCGAGCTGTACGGAATCAATCTGCGTGAGCTGTTCCAGATTCATCCGATCAATCTGAGTGTGGCGGTGTGGGTCGGCTTCCTGGCGCTGTTCGGAATCGCCTCCGACGATGGCGTGGTAATGGCGACGTATCTCGAGCAGGGCTTTTCGGGGGGTGTCGGCGGCATGTCCGTATCGGCCATTCGGGAGTCAACGCTTCAGGCGGGCAGCCGCCGGGTTCGTCCCTGTCTGATGACCACAGCCACGACCATTCTTGCGCTTCTTCCGGTGCTGACCTCCACAGGGCGCGGCTCGGACATCATGGTGCCCATGGCCATCCCCTGTTTCGGAGGGATGCTCATCGAGCTGTTGACCATGTTCGTCGTGCCGGTGCTCTACTGCGCGGTGAAGGAATGGCAGGCGCGGTTCTCACCTGCGCACAGCCATTGAGGGCGAAGCGGTCCGCGACGAAGCAAAGCATCTCTGAAGTGCGCAGTCCCTCGTGGTTCGGCGCGGGCCGCGCCGAGATGTCTTCGCACTATGGAACTCTTACGGGACAGGCCGTCCCGAACCACTATTCTGGGCTTTGCACAGTTCGCAGGGGAACTGTGCACTCGCCAGGACTCGCGGAGTGCCGGGCCTAATAGTGGCTCCAGATCTCATCGGCGCTGTTTGTGGAGAGGATGCGTCTCCGCGTAAGCCATTCCACATGTCCGTCCACGAACAGGCAGTTCGCACCGTTGCCGTGACGATCTGCCACTTTGCGGAAATTGGCGACCCAGGTTGCGCTTTGATAATGCGTTGAGCAGTAGATGGCGGGATATCCGCGTCCGGGACCGTTCTGCGCGTCACAGAGAACCAATGCTCTGACGGGCTGCTTGAAGTTTGCGAGTACCTTCGCGCGAGTTATGCAGGCCAAGGTGTGAATGACATTCGCGCCATAGGCGCCCGTCGCATCCGGCAGACTGGGGCATCTGAGGGCAGTGACAGGATCTGCGCCGGCATAGGTGGGAAGATAGTTCTGCCATCTGCAATCTGGATCTGAGGTCCCGAGAAATTTGCGGCAGTAGAGAGGCATGGATTCGTTGTTCTCGTCCGCATACAGCAACACCCCGATCCCAAGCTGCTTCTCATTGTTCATGCAAGCAGCCCTGCGCGCCTTCTCCCGGGCCTGACTCAGCGCGGGCAGCAACATGGCTGCTAGAATCGCGATAATTGCAATGACTACGAGCAGTTCGATGAGGGTGAATAGACGGCTACGCTGCATACTGGAGACTCCTCGGGTGCGATTCTGAGATAGACTAGCGAAAAGACCAAAATATAGTTTTGCCGATGTTGGAGTGCAAGTCTATGGGAAACATCGAGTTCCGAGTGCCCGGCAGAGGCAGCGGGTCGCATCCGCCAGCAAAAGCGGGAATATATAGTACCGGTCTGGCATATCGCATCGTGCCCGCCTGGCAGTTTCTGCTCTAGCCGCTGGAATCCTCCAGAGCACAGTCGTTGTCCAGGGAGACCGGAATCCGGGGGACTTCACCACGGAGACACGGAGATACGGAGGAAGAAGAGAACATTGGCGGAGCTCGGCTTCAGCTAGCAAGCCGGAGCCGGAATCCGCCAATATCCTCCGATTCCTCTCTCCGTGTCTCCGTGCCTCCAGCGGAGCGGGTGGTGAGAAGATTCCAGCGGGCATGGGAACCGGAGGACAACCAAGCCATGCACCGGCCGCCGCTACCGCGCCGTCTGTGATGGCCACGTTGGGGAGATTGGTCTTTCAGGATTTGCGGGGTTCGCAGAGTCACCTTGGAGCGGCCGTGGCCCCGCGATCATCTGTGTTCGCGTGAACGCGAACGATCCAGGGAGCTATTCCCTTTCTCATCGCCGTAGAGCTGGGCAGGGATGCAATCCCGACGGATCGTAGGTGCGCACCTTGCGAGTGCCTTGCTCCCACACCGGCACGACGGCATTCTCGCCAAGATCGGTGTTGATCGACCAGACAGGGTAGGGATTGCCATCCATGTCATGGGTCTGCTTGCAGAGTACTTCCGGCTGGTCGTCGATCGTCACATTCAGCAGGTCCGCGTAGCCTTTCCAGACCCTGGCGAAGAAGCGGTATGTGCCGGCCTTTGGGATGTCGAAGGGAATCTCGATTGCGCCGTCGGAGTGCTCGACGCACATCCGGACCGCCCTGCCGTTGAGCGCACCCGCCAGTTCGATAATTTCGGCATTCTCCGGCAGCTGTCCCCCCTCGGCTTGGAAAATCATGGCGCTAGGCGGCGGCTCTTTTCCGAGCGCTGGGAAATAGCTGCCCGCTTCGGCAAGGCAGAAGGCGTCCATGAACTCACGGTCATAGCGTGGACGCACTTTGAGCATGTGCCTGCCCGCAGTCAGTTTGAAGTCAATCTGGTCAAGGGTCCAGCGCCAGGGATCATCGATACTCACGATCAGCGTGTAGACGCCGGTCTGGCCGTCCGCCGGCACGTTGAACCGGTATGTGCGGAGTCCGCTGGTTTGCACGGGCTGTTCGCCGACGAGGGTTCCGTCCGGCGCGAAGAGCCTGGCGTTGCCGTGATAGTCGTTGGTGTATTTGCGATACGCGCCTTTGAACAGCATGACGGTGAACGGCCGGTCCTGTTCAGCTATGACTTGGAAGGCGATTGCGGGGCGATCCAGGCGGGGCATGGGCGAATCCTTTGGCACGGGACTCATGACCACGAGCGGCAGCGTGGCGGTCAGCTCCTGCTCCCGCATACCAAGTTCGTCCATGGCCCGCAGCAGGTCGGCGGAACCCCACAATAGCGTCGGGTCGGTGACGCCAAAGGTGATTTGCCAGTTCAGATCCTCGCCTCCGGCTCGTGCGAACTCCGCATTTCCCGATAGCCAGGTGGCATGTGCACACTCATTGTAGAAACAACAACTGCGGTCGTTCGGAAAGTTCCCCAGCACCATGCCTTTGGCCTTGAGCCACTCGCCGTTGACCGTGTCGTCGGGACGTTGGCGCAGGCGCATGAAACCGTCGGCGAGCTGAAGATACAACTCGCGCGCCTCGGGGTCGTCGGTGGAATCGTAGTAATGCCGCAAGCCCTTCATGCCGACCGTGTACATATACGGCCAGAGATGAATCATGTGGTCGCGTTGGTAGCGAGTGACTTTGACGTCTTCGAGAGCGGCCGCCAGAAAGCGGGTGTTGCCCGTGAGGTCGTAGGCCTGCATCAGCGACATGAGCTTCCAGGCAATCTGGCGCCAGTAGTGGATGTAGGGTTGCGTGGGGAACGGATACCGCGTGTAGTATTCACCCACCTGCTCGGCAGTTGCCATGATCCGGCGCGAGCCCGTGAACAGGGCGTAGTAGGCTGTGCCATTGTACCAGGAATGTCCGTTGATGCCTTTGGCGCCGGGATCGACAGTGCCCCGGGCATGCGGCCCGTGCACCCAAATCAGCCCGCCGCTGGATTTCGAGTGGTCAATATCAATGTCCGCGAAGTGACGGATCATCAAGTCAGCCAGATCGAAGTATTCGCGTTTGCCGGTTCGCATGAACTGCAGGATCGTTCCTTCTCCCAGCGCTGTCTCGAGGTTGTTCCCCCCCTTGCTGTAGGTCGCATCGCCGTAGTGGATCATACCCCCGCCGCCCTGACGCCGCATGGCGCTCGCGGTGCGCTTTGCCCAATTGCCCACTGTGTTGGAAATGCATGTTTCATATCCTTGCCAGGCACTGTCCTGTGCCGGCATCGGCCATGCGTTCAGCGCACGGCTGTTGCAGTACCAAGTCGGCGCTGCCAGCAGCAATGGGCGCTTCTCGAACAGTGCAAGCGGGGCGTCGTCAGCCGCGAACGACAGCAGAATGTGATGCGTTTTGGCCATCCCGTGATAGAACTTCAACGGCCCGCCGACAAGCCCAACATCCAGGCGGACGCCATCGGCTGTCAATGATTTCGGGGCATTCTGCCAGAAATCCCGGACCGCGACAGTGAGCTGTCCCGGCCCGGTGAACGTAAACGCGCCCCTGGCTTCCTCCCCGGTCGCAAGCTCCTCCTCTCCCTGCGTCACCGAAAACGGGTAGTTGCATGCACTACTCTCCGGTGAGGAAACCCGGGCAGTCAAGGAGATTGGTCCGGCAGACAAGTCTGCTTCGACCGGGTTTTCTCCAACCCGCAGGGAAATGCGTTTCGACACCGTCTGCAGCCGGAGCAGCAGCGACTCGATATCGACCTCCACAATGTCATCCGTCAGCACAAAGGAGTGCTCCATCTCAATGTGTTCAGCTCCCGCGTAGGCATAGACCCGCAGGATGTAGTCCAGCAGCTTTTCCCCCTTCGCGTTCCGGTGTTCTCCGGCAATTCGGACCACCGCGCGTACCGGGCCGGCTTCTTCGATGCTGACTTTGGGCGTCGTGTTTGCGGTTGAGAACTCGCCGTTGACCAACCCCAGAACACGCGCGACCGTGCGGTCTCCGCAGCGCAGCTTGCGCAGCAGCGCGGAACCATCCCGCGGCACCTCGAAACGCAGCCGTCCAGTGTCGACGCTGACAACTCCATCCTTTTCGCGGACGGCCACGGTGCGCGTTTCCACCGGCACTGGTTTCCTGACTGCGGCGCCGTAGTCGAGACGAAGCGTTTCCCCTGCGGATGCCAGCGTGGAAACGAGGAGCCACTTCACGCTGCCGTCCGGCCACAACGTGAGTGCGTCAGTTTGGCAAAGGCGATCAGCCACACAGGCGTGCTGCGCCTGATCAAGGACGCCCTTTGGAAATGGCACTCCCTGCGTGAGCCCCCAGCGGCCAGCGGGCATGCCTCCTTGCACGGTCAGATCCAGGCTGGCGGACCGCTCGGGCGTGAAACCGGCTTCGAGAAGTGCGGATTTCGCAGTTGCTGGAGAGAGGAAGTCGGGTGCTCCCGGCGGCTCCCAGAACGGGTCCATGCTCAGCACGGCTTCGTGCATGATGGCATCTGCGGAAGAAGCGGTGATCGTGATCCGCTGCGGTCCAGTTCGCAGGATGAACTCCGGCAGGATTGGTCGCAGCCAATACTCTTTTGCATCGGAGTAACAGCGAAACTCTCGCGTCGCGCCGCCCGCATTCAACCGAAACTTTGTTCCCGCAGCGCAAGTGATGCGCGTCCACAGGTAGTGGTGCCCTTCGTCCGGCACGTCCACATTGGCTTCGATGCGTGGTTTGCCATTCCCTGCAAGCCGGATGTTTCGGAAGGGATCGATCGGTACCAGACTCACATCGTCGATCCAGAGCGTACGGCCAATCGTGATGCGCCATTCTCCCTTGTTGGGGGTCGTGATGCGGACCGAGGCGCGATCCGCCTCGCCGGAACTGAAGACCATGTTCAGGGGACGCCAGACACAGGTGCGCAGGTTCTTCTGCTGTCGGCCCACTGGTTCGCCGCCCTTGAAGAGTTCGACTTCGATCCGCGTGCCGTAGACGAACGAATCGCGGCGTGCCCACAAGGTCAGTGTATAGTTGCGGTTTGGCTCGATGGGCACATTCTGGCTCAGCACGCTGGGTCCCTTGGTCCGGGTGAGCGAGCGGATTGCGGCGGATTGCCTGCCGCTGTGCGGCTCCGACTTGTCCAGCCAGAGCTTCTGCTGCCGCAACGCCGCGTTGGCCGTCCAGCCCGGGATCTTGCCATCCGTCGTCAGCGGCGCCTCGAAGTCGCCGTTGACCAGGATGTTCTCGGCCAGCGCTCCCGTTCCCGCTGCCAACGCACAGGAAAGCATGGTTGCCATACGCTTCACCATCGTCTTCTCCCGCCTACTCGTCGTCGAAGAGCTTTTCCATGAGGTAGGTGTACTTGAGGGTGTGGGAATCGGCGACGAGCGTGTTGAGGGTGCGCACGGAAGCGCGGAGGGCGATGGGATCCGCGGAGTCCGCACGCTTGGCGATCTCGCGAATGTCGCGCCACTGACCTGCCAGCGTGCCGGCCTTTGCCGCGAACCGCTTGTCCGCCTCCGCCGCCGCGAGGTCCGCGAGAAACTCGTCGGACTTCGCGGCCGCCGCGCGCACCTTTGCCGACAGCACGCG